>NZ_CALJXO010000031.1:0-3682 GCF_937988555.1 uncultured Boseongicola sp.
ACCCCGGATCAATGCAGCGATTTCTGTCCGCCCACGATGCCATCTACAACCATTTCAATTCGTAACGTCATCTGATCTCCCGCCCAACTCTTCGTCAAACGCGCGCCTCTGCATATGCGGCGTGGAATGAAATCGTTTCTGTTTAATGTCAGGAACTTACCACCTTGGCGGTACACTTAAGTTAACGTGTCAACGCCTTGCGGAGACTGGTTCGCATTTGTCTGACACCACCCGATGGGCAGAAGTGTGATCCCTGTACGATCGCCAGAGACAATGGAACCGAACTGGCCAGCAATGCCATCCCGAAATGGCAGGAAGATCGAACGGTCGAGTGGCACTACATCGCACCCGGCAATCCAAATTGCGCGTGGTTTGATTGCTAAAATCGGCCTTTCGCTACGCTATGCACTAACACTCAAACTGGACCACCCAAGTGGGGCTGATCATTATCACAAGCCGGGAAATTCGATTGTTACTGCCGCATGATCGCTGGCGTGTGGCCTGTGCCGTCCCACCCCAGCAAGCCGGGGCCCGCGAAACCGCGATGCTTCGCCTCCCAGGCCCTTACGAACCACGACTGGTTCAGAATTCGGCCACCGCTTTGCAAGCTCCGGCGAAGCCAGAATTTTGTCCGGGCAATGGTAGAGACCCGAATGCGGGTCATGATAGGTCCAGCGGTCGCGAGCTGGTAGCCGCTTCATCAAATCGACCGCAAATCCCGTCTCCAGCGGCGCAATTGCACGCTGACGGCTGCCATCGGAGACATCCGGTTCATTGAGATCTCCCAGAATGAGCCAAAGTCCTTCTCCGGGTTTCTCGAAATAGCGTTCGACAAGGCGGCGGGTTGCGACCGCCTCCAGTCTGCGTGTGGTCCAGGCCGCGGCGGCGTCTGGGTAGGGTGACTTGAAGTGGCAAACAAAGAGCGTCAGCGGACCAATCGTGACCATAAGACAATCACGCCGGAAAACTGGCAGATCGGGATCGACGGCTCGGAGTGGGTCTATGCCCACGTCCGCCAATGTGAGCGCGGCGTGACTCCGGGTCGCATCCACGCTGCGACGGGAAAGCAGCGCAACATCAAGGCCGCGTCCATCGTTGCCCGGTATGCATATTCGTTCGCGATATGGAGGCGCTCCAGTCGGCAGCAGATAGTTACGGTGAAAGTGGTCGAGCGTTGCGAGATCGAACACCTCCTGCAGGGCAACGACATCCGCATCGATTTCGTTCAGTAGTTCTGCGGTCAGTCGGCGATCGATCATGTCCAAAGCGGAATCTTCGGGATCGTCGGAATCCCAAGCCCCTCGAAGCTGACAGCTGCCGCCGGTTTCCAGGAGCCTGAGGTTCTGAACATTCAAGGATGCTAAGCGCATGATGCCGAAAAGATTGCATATGCTGGGGCCATCAGGAAGATAGAAAAACAAGGGCGGTTCCCAGCGGGAATGATAGTTTCTTGAGTAAGGGCAACTTGAACGAGAAGCGAGTTGGCGCTTTGCTTTCCTGTTCCTGTAATTCGGCAATGAGAAGGATATGGGTCACATTTCGACGGCGTGCAGTCGCTAGTTATGGCGTTGACACGCCATCGCACATCAATTTTTTTGCCGAAATATCGAAGTGTTTTAAATTAGTATTACTATTTGTCAATGACTTACAAGATTTAACGTTTCATCGAGAAGACGCAATCTGCCGATTGCTGAGTTAATAGGCTTTGTCACGTTAACTCAGATGAGGCAAATAGGCCTGCACCATTCCAGATCACGTAGCCACAATTTCGAACAATTCAGTGAATGCTATTGCGCGAGTTTGATGGAGAGTTTGGCGAGAGATCAGATGACGTTGCAAATTGAAATGGTTGTAGATGGCATCGTGGACGGACAGAAAACGTTGCATCGATCCGGGCGACTTGAGCCGGCCCATGCGGCGTTCTCGTCGGCGCGTCGGCCTCCTCTCATGGTTTTGCAAACAAACCACTGCCGGGCAATGGATGTGAAGCCTCTGCCCGATTGTTCAATCGACCACCCGTGACATGAAGGTGCGCCAGGCCAAGTTCCCGAAGGGCCGGCGAATATGACCCCAGCTTGTCGGTGACAATCTCATCCGGAATGTAACCCTGCTTTTTCAGGAGTTTCCGCATAAATTTAAGGGCCGCGGGCTTGTTCCGGCGAGATTGCGCCAGGACCTCGAGAACATTGCCTTCATCGTCAACCGCGCGCCACAGATATGTCCGCTTGCCACCAATTCGGACAAAGACCTCGACAAGATGCCAGGTTCCCGAAGGTCGAACTCTGCGTGACCTGACGTTAGCGGCAATTGCCGGACCGAATTTCAAAACCCAGCCGAGGATCGTTTCATAGCTGACATTGATCCCGCGTTCGGCCAGCATTTCCTCGACGTCGCGAAAGCTCAGCGGAAAGCGAAAGTAGAGCCAGACGGCTCGTTGGATTATCGATGGCGGAAATCGGTGGCGTACGTAGGAAACTTTGCTCATTCAACGACAATTACTGATCGTTGAACCGATCGTCGAGTTAACGTGACAAAGCCGTTCGCAGAGTTCGCCGGATAATCGTGCCCGGCTGCTGCCCCCATGTCAATTCATGCTGGAATTTGCGACATTACCGGAACCCGACTTGCCTAGGAAGGCTGTGGCCTTTTCGGAACCAAAGTTTGGCCCTTTCGGAACCCAGAGGCGGTTTTAGGTCATTCATACCAATGCGTTACTGAAACCGTAACACTTCTCTGTAGCGAGCATTGTAAACACTAGGCAAATTTGGCCTAAACGATAGAATTGCACTCTAATACTTATTGGTACATACTGGTTATACTTAGAAAAAGGATTGTCGATATGCCCCGAAACACATCCGTAACCCTTGGATCGCACTTTTCAGATTTCATAGGTGAGCAAGTGCAAGCTGGCCGTTATGGGTCTGCCAGTGATGTTGTGCGGGCAGGGTTGAGGCTTCTCGAAGAACACGAAACCAAAGTGCGCGCTTTGCAGGATGCGTTGATTGCCGGGGAACAGTCAGGGACGCCGCACCCTTTCGACAGTGAGGCCTTTTTGAGCCGCATGCACGCGAAGCATGCGGCCAAACATGCAGAGTAAATCCTACGCGCTTTCGCCACTGGCTGAAATCGACCTTGAAAAAATCTGGTTCTACACGTTGCAGAACTGGTCACTTGCGCAGGCTGACAGCTACCACCGCGATGTGGTTGCGACGTCCGAGGGGTTGGCATCTGGCACCAAAAGAGGCTGAGACGTCGATGTGCGCCCCAACTATCTGAAATGCCCGGTCGGATCGCATATGGTTTATTTCCGCGACAGTTGCGACCAGATCGGGGTGATCCGTGTCCTGCACCAGCGGCAGGACGCAACTCTCAATCTCTGATTGGTTCACCAGACTGATCAATCATACCAGACCATGCAGCCTGTCCGACCAGCAGTGTTGCTCAAGTCCTCGCCACCCGCCGGATTGCAGTAGATGCGTGGGTACTGCCCAAACAGGCATTGTTAGAACAAATCTGCTTGAGGCGGGCAGGGGGGTTTCTTAGCCATTGTTCGTGACGAAAACAGGCCCTTTCAAGGGTTTTCACAGTAGCCCGGAGATCATCCGCCTGGCGGTCATGATGGACGTTCGCTTTCCCCTTTCGCTCCGCAATGTCGAGGACCTGCTGCACGAGCGCGCCGTCG
>NZ_CALJXO010000032.1:0-5695 GCF_937988555.1 uncultured Boseongicola sp.
AAAAGGTGCTGGTCCGGTTGATATGGAAAACCAAAAGGGCCGGTATTCCGATTTGCGTGTCCGCTCCGGGATCCTTGCTGCCGTTAGCCGCATCGCAGCGATCCTGCCAAGCGATCTCGCGCCGACCAACATGAACGGCCCAAAGCTGCCGCTCGTCGGCTGATCTGATGCTGCGCCGCAGCTTCGCCAGACCGGTCATTCGTGCATCGTGCAGCATATTCTTGGGCCAAATGACCGCAACGCGGGATGAAGCTGCCGTTCGAAGACTTCGGCTTTCTTCTCTCCGGGTTTCTTATTTTCCAGTTTGGCGAACAATGCATCTACATGGTTTCAGTGTTCGCCATCAACGATGCCGGGGGCGATTGCGTTAACATTGATACCATGCTCGATCAGGTTCAGACCTGCGGACTGGGTGAGTGAGATCACGGCAGCCTAGGTCGAGCAGTAAACTGCAACAAGTGCCTCGCCTCGCCGACCTGCCTGCAAGGCCATATTGATGATTTTCCCACCTTTGCCGCGTGAGATCATGTGGCGGGCGACCGCCTGCATTGTGAACATCGTCCCCGCAACATTCACGACGTACAGTCTGTCGAAACTGTCCCGCGTTATATCAGCGATCGGAGCCGCATCAAAAAACGCAGCGTTGTTGATGAGAATGTCGATACCGCCGAAGGTCTCCGCAACACCGTCGATGCAGGCGTCGATACTACCCTGATCGGTCACATCAATTGGCAGCGCGATTGCTGCGTTGCCAATCTCAGAAGCTGTTTTCTGCGCGGCATTAAGATCAATATCGGTGATCGCAACGCGAGCGCCTTCCCGGACAAAGCGTTCAGCGAAGCCGCGGCCAATGCCGCGCTCCGAGCCGGTGATAAGTGCGGTTTTTCCCGCAAGTCGTTGTGTATTGATTATTGTTGTTCAAATTCGTCCCTAGGTTGTATCATCGCGTGGTGTATCCGCCGTCGATCACCAGAATGTCGCCAGTCACGTAGCTTGAGGCGGGCGAGGCAAGGAAAAGCGCAGCCATCGCCACCTCTTCTGGTTGGCCAACACGCTGCATTGGCGTCATGTCTCTCCAGATCGGGAACATCTCGGGATCGTCGATGCCACCCTGGGACATTTCAGTTTGAATGTATCCGGGCGCGAGCGCATTGACCCGAATATTGTCCAGAGCAAGTTCGCTGGCGAGACTCTTGGTCATCATGTGAACCGCCGCCTTCGAGCTATTGTAGGCCACCTGGTTTTGCGGGATGTTCGAGGCGATGCCGGACATGGACCCGACATTGACAATTGCCCCGCCGCCCTGCGCCCGCATAGCTGGAATGGCTGCGCGGCAGCAACGAAAGACCGCATCAACATTCAGCGACATCACGCGCTGCCAATCCTCGTCAGAGAATTCTGCTGAATCACCGCCTAAGGCGACACCGGCATTATTGATGAGAACGTTTAGCCGTCCCGACTGTTCAAGGACATCAGCAATGATTGCAGCCGGTGCTTGAGGGTCCGTTAGGTCAGCGGCAATAAATGTGGCGTCATATCCCAACTCGCCAAGCGTCTTTTTTGCCTCTTCGCTATCGTTGCGTGCGCTGATAAAAAGCCGTGCCCCGGCGTCTCCGAGTGCTCTTGCAGTGGCCAGGCCGATACCACGGGTACCACCCGTGATAAGAGCAACCTTGCCATCAAGCTTGAAGCGGTTCAGTAAATTCTCGTTTTTCAGCATTCTTTATTCCAACTTTGTTCTGATGAGCTCTTTGGGACAAAACGATTGTTATGGGCTCAGATGTCGCATCCATGCGGCAATATCGTCAGGTCGCGCACTACAACTCCCGGCGGCCGGGTCACCATGAACATGACTGCATCGGCGACTTCTTTGGCCTCCATCAGCGCCTTCGCTTCCAACGCTTCGTCCATCTTGGCTTTCGGCCAGTCATCCAGCAGGGAAGTTATCACAGGGCCAGGCAAAACTGCTCCCATCCGCACACCATGTTCAATTAACTGGCGACGGGTAGAATGGACAAAAGCCTGCACTGCAAATTTTGAGGCTGTATAAATCGGCTCCCAGACCACCGGAGTTACGCCCGCGACCGAACTTGTGAAAATGATGTCACCGCTTTTCTGGGCAATCATGTGGGGCAGTATCGTGTGAACCGAACGAAAGGCCGCGTTGATGTTAAGATTGAGTACTTGGTCCCAGACGTCAGGATCTCCGTCAACCACGGCTCCGCCGACATACGCACCTGCATTGGCGTAGAATATGTCGAGGTCCCCTGTGAGATCGAGGATGTTGGTCAGCATCGAAGAAACGGCCGCGCCGTCTAGGAGGTCAACTACCAGCGGATGCGCCTTGGGTCCGAGATCAGCACAGGCATTTGTCAGTCCCTCGGCAGATCGGTCAATCAGCACCACATTAGCGCCCGCCGCGATCATCGTTCGTGCGCATTCCAATCCGATCCCCGAGGCCGCGCCCGTGATTGCGGCGGTTTTGCCTACAAGCTCTTCTGACATGTCGTTGGTCCTTTTTTCCTACGCGCGGCCATGGCTGGCACGAGAGCGCCGAGCGAGAGAGTCCACGATCACGGCAATAGCGAGCACGCCACCGGTGATCATGAACCGCAGAGAAGAGCTGAGATTGAGCAGCGTCAGACCGTTGGAAATTGCCTGGATCACAAGAACCCCCAGAAGAGCGGACCAAGCCGACCCCCGACCACCGAACAGCGAGGTTCCCCCGATCACTCCCGCGGCTATGGCATTGAGGTTAACGTCGCCCGTTCCCGCTTGAATACTCGACGAAGCCAGCCGCGATGCAGAGAACACGCCGCCGAATGCGGCGAAGGTCGAACACAGCACGAATGCCGACAAACGGATCCGGTTGACGTTTATGCCCGAGCGCCGGGCGGCCTCGGCGTTTCCGCCCACGGCGAACATCGACCTGCCCCATTTTGTACGCGTGAATGCATAATCCATGATCACGACGAAGAGGACGAAGATTCCGAACATCCAGGGTACACCTCTTCCCAACTCGAGATAGAATACCGCAAAGAGCAGCGCGGCCGTCAGCGCCGCCGCTTTGACCATGACCACGCTCAGGCCGGTCGATGACAAATTGGCTGCACTCCGACGCCTCATTGTCGTAATACCGCCGACAATGAGCATGCTTCCCGGAAGAATTGCCAGCAGATAGGACAACCAGCTGGGAATGATCATTAGCTGGCCGAAACGCACCATTGGTGACGTAAACGGCAAATTAATCGAGCCGCTTGAGCCGAGAATGTAAAGCTGCATTCCCAGAAGAGCCAACAATCCGGCCAAGGTGGCCACGAAGCTCGGCATTTCGAAACTGTTCCGCATGAAACCATAGAGAAGGCCCACAAAGGCGCCTGACACCAAAGCTCCAAGGATCGCGACGGGAAGAGGCAAGCCGACATTCACCCAGAGGACTCCGACCAACGCCGATGCCAAACCGCTCATAGATCCGATGGAAAGGTCTATCTCGCCTAGGAGCAGTACGCAGACCACACCCAGCGCGATGAAGCCAACGGCGGCCGCATCGAACAGAAGATTCGCGAGATTAATCGGAGCGAGAAAAATTGGGTTCAGCGAACTGAAGACGATCGAGATCATGATGAGACCGACGAAAACTGGAAGCATTCCCAGATCCCCCGACCGCACGCGATCCAGGAAAGCGCGAATGGCTCCTGCCATCCCTTCATCACGACGAACACGCGTATCTGCGCGATCGAGCTGCGGATTATTCGTGCTCTTTGACATATTCTGGCCTTTGGTCATTCTTGTGCCGTTTCGAGTTTTTGCGCCGCGCGGCGGGAGACGGAGTTGTCAGTTGCGCCGGTGATGGCGGAAACGAGTTCCTCGTGCGAGTTTTCGGTCGTGAAAACACAGTTGTTTCGACCGAGGCGCAAAACGACGATTCGGTCGGCGACAGCACGCACGTCTTCCATGTTATGCGAGATCAGGATCACACCGTGCCCCCTGTCACGCACCCGTTCTATTAGGTTCAGGACCTCGGCGGTCTGGGCAACGCCGAGGGCTGCGGTGGGTTCGTCGAGCATGATGATTTCAGGATCCAGGACGAGGGATCGCGCGATGGCAACCGTCTGACGTTGACCACCTGAAAGCGATGCAATTGGCTCTCGAACCGAGGGTATGCGTGCTGCCAGTTCTTTGAGCAGCGTCCATGCGCGAACTTCCATTTCCACTTCATCCAGCCGCCACGGAGAGAGTTCTTGACCGAGGAACAAATTTGCAACGACGTCAAGGTTCTCGCACAATGCAAGGTCCTGAAATACCGTTGCAATTCCCAATTCGAGCGCTTCACTCGGATTGTTGAGCGACACCTCTTCACCGAGATATTCGATAGTGCCTTGCGTCGGTTGATGCACACCAGCGAGGACCTTAACCAATGTCGACTTGCCCGCACCGTTATCACCGACAAGGGCAACCACTTCACCTGCGTGGACTTCAAGTTCGATGTCTTCCAGGGCTGTAACGGCACCGAATTTCTTAGAAATCCCCTTCAGTCGAAGGAGCAATTCGCCGGGTTCGGGTTTTGGTCGCTTCTGTGTCATACGATGTTCTCCTGCGATCACGGGGGCTGGCGATCCTGACGGTCCGCCAGCCCATTGATATGCAGCGCCGGAGGGAGAGCCAACGCCGCAGATGGTGTTTACTCGATACCGAGTTCCGCGCAGTGTGCTGCGAATTCGCCTGTGCAAAGCTGCTCCGCAGTGACGATGCCCGTGTCAATTACGATTTCCTTGAGGTTTGCACGCGTTACGACTGCTGGCACAAAGAGCTGTGAAGGCGCATCATAAAGCGTTGTCGTAGCCTCGGGCGTGTTCCCACTCAAGAAGGTGACCGCAACATTTGCTGCAGCGGCCCCGACAATCTCGCTGGGTTTGGAAATGGTGTTGTATTGATCACCAGCGATGATCAGCTGAAGTGCCGAGATTTCTGCGTCATTGCCGCTGACCGGTGGGATTGGATCGACACCGGCTGCTTTCAGCGCTGAAACCGCTCCGCCACCAGTGCCGTCGTTGGCCGCGACCACGCCGATGATCTGGTTGCCGAAGCGAGTTATCTGCCCGCCGACCCATTCCTGCGCTTTGGGCGGTGCCCAATTTGGCGTATCGAATTCCGCCAGTGTTGCGTATTCCGACGCCGCGATTGCGTCACGAGAACCTTTTGCAATCAGGCGAGCTGCCGCATCGGTCGGTGAACCGTTGACTTGTAGAACACCCACGCCTTCGGGCGATACGCCGCTTGCCTTCAGGTGATTCACCAAGCTCTCCGCGATTGCGTAGCCAATTCCTTCGTTATCGAAAGAGACGTAGAAATCTGGCGCGCGATCAGGGATCGGCCGGTCGTATGCAATAATCTTAATGCCCTGCGCCTGGCCTAGTTCGACGAGCGCAGCCGCCGCACCGGAATCAACCGGATCGAGAACGATGACGGTGGCTCCCTGGGCAATCACAGAGTTGAATTGCTGCTGCTGCAGCGCCACATCGGCGTTGCCGTTCTGATAAATGGTTTTGCAGTCCGGGCAAAGCTTTTCCATTTCCGCCCGAAAACCGGGCCAGTCGTGCTCGTCATAGCGGGTAGAACCTTGATCGGGCATCAGGAACGCAACGGTCCCTGTTGTTTGGGCATTGGTCGGGGCGCTGCTCAAAATGAGCGCTGC
>NZ_CALJXO010000033.1:0-3194 GCF_937988555.1 uncultured Boseongicola sp.
TTCTGGAATCGCAGGCCGCAGTGCGCGGCTCCAGAAAACAGTTTCGCAGATTTTGAACACTTACCCAGCCAAGTTGACAAGCAAAAAATTTTCAATGTAACCGAAATCAGTTCTCAGCATGGAATTGTCAGATTAAATTCACGTGCTACACTTTTTGAGCGGATCTTGGGCTGGTTTGAATTGCTGATGTTTGGCGAAAGCCAACCAAACATTGAGATTTGCCCAATCTGTGAAAGGATTGGGGCGGAAGACGCGGCCATACTGGTTTAATCTGACAATGCCGTGCGCGGTCCTCTCGTCGCCGCCCGAAAGGAGAAAGGCTTTGCAGTATCATCTTGATGGGTTCCGTCCCGGCGACCCGGAAGTATCAGATCCCGCATTGGGTGAGCGGACCTCCTATATGTCCGATGAGGTCGATGTCCTGATAGTAGGCTGTGGTCCGGCTGGTTTGACGCTCGCCGCGCAGCTTTCGGCCTTTCCGGACATCACGACCCGGATCGTTGAACGCAAACCTGAAGCGCTCGAAAAGGGGCAGGCAGATGGTATTTCCTGTCGGTCGATGGAAATGTTCAATGCCTTTGGGTTCGCGGAAAAGGTGATGAAGCAGGGCTACTGGGTCAATGAGACCACGTTCTGGAGGCCCGCGCCGGACAAGCCGGAGCACATCAGCCGACAGGGGCGGATTCAGGATGTCGAGGATGGTCTTTCCGAAATGCCCCACATCATCCTCAATCAGGCGCGCGTGCATGACATGTATCTGGAAGTCATGCGGAATTCACCTACCCGGCTTGTGCCTGACTATGCGTTGCAACTTGAGGATCTTGCTGTTGCATCCGATGGAGGCGACCACCCGGTACGCGTGACGCTGTCACATCTGGATGCCGCCCGTGAGGGTGAGACGTTTGACGTCCGCGCCAGATATGTCGTGGGCTGCGACGGTGCACGCAGTGCCGTGCGGGCGGCCATCGGCCGCCACCTCGAGGGGGATTCCGCCAATCAGGCCTGGGGCGTGATGGACGTTCTTATGGTCACCGATTTTCCCGACATTCGCTTCAAGTCGCTTATCCAATCCGCAAGCGAGGGCAACATTATCATTATTCCACGTGAGGGTGGCTACCTCGTCCGGCTTTACATTGAGCTGGACAAACTTGGCGCTGGAGAAAGAGTGGCGGCGCGCAACATCACGCTTGAGCATCTAATTGCAGCGGCGAACCGGATCTTCAGCCCTTATTCGATCGACGTCAAAGAGGTGCCGTGGTGGTCAGTCTACGAGATCGGGCAACGTCTTACCTCCAAATTCGACGATGTTCCCGAGGCTGAAGTCGCCAAGAGGCATCCCCACGTCTTTATCGCAGGCGACGCCTGCCATACCCACAGCCCCAAAGCCGGACAAGGTATGAACGTTTCGATGGGCGACGCTTTCAATCTTGGCTGGAAGCTGGTTTCCGTTCTTCAGGGCCGGAGCAAGCCCGATTTGTTGCACAGCTATTCCGCGGAACGGCGGGCGGTGGCGCACGATCTCATAGAGTTTGACCGTGAATGGGCCAGGATTATGAGCGAGCGGCCGACCACGACCGAAGCTGGCGCAGCCGACGCGTCGAAGGCGCAAAGCTATTTCATTGAACATGGCCGTTTCACGGCGGGGATGTCGGTGACATATGCACCCTCAGTCCTTACTGGACCTGCGACGTGGCAATCGCGCGCTTCGGGCTTCAAGATCGGGACCCGGTTTCATTCAGCCCCCGTTATCCGTTTGGCGGATGCCAAGCCTATGGAGCTTGGTCACACGATCAAGGCCGACGCCCGATGGCGTGTTTTTGCTTTCTGTCCTGAAGAAGACCCCATTGCCAAAGGTTCAGCAGTCCGCCGCCTTTGTGACTTTTTGTTCGAGGACCCGGCCTCGCCGGTCCGCCGGTTTACGCCGTCAGGCGCAGCGGACGACGCCACGATAGATGTGCGAGCGGTATTTCAGCAATCCCTTCACGACCTGGCCCTTGACCGACTGCCCACGTGCCTCTCGCCTCGAAAAGGCAGGCTCGGGTTGGTCGACTACGAAAAGGTATTCTGTGCAGATCAGAAGCCTGGAAGGGATATCTTTGAACTACGCGGCATAGACCGGTCAGCGGGTTGTTTCGTGGTTGTTCGTCCTGACCAATATATATCGCATGTTCTGCCATTCGATGCCTACAGCGGTCTGGCGGAGTTTTTCGGCGAGTTCATGGAGCCGGCCGCCGGGCACTGTCAGAGGAAAACTCTGAATACTTGAAGCGGTGCAGTTTCGATTGATCCGATCCAAAAAACCCGTGAGAAATCAATGGTGGCCAAATGCCAAATTTGCGTTTGGGCAAGTAATTATTTTTCCTCTGACAGTGCCATCTGAGAGCATGTGCTTGAACCTCGCGTTGGACTGTTAGACGTCAGCTTTCGCACCGTGGGCCGGCGTCAGGCTTTTAATAAGTTCGCCCTGAATAACTCCTATCCGTCTGATTTTGTTTGAAAACAGCAAATTGCCAGATTTGGGCACGCTCTGGTCGAGCTGAACCATCAAATTGGCAACTCCCGAAAAGGAGCAGCGCGAAATCATGAAGAATCCCGAGTTTTCACATAGCCTCTCCGCTGAGCAGTCATCGATGCCGACAAATGCTGCGGCAAGCTTAAAGGTCTGCTATGGGGAAGCTGCACCGCAGCGACTAAACCCGCGACGAACGGCAGCACTGGGCCGTTCATGTTGGTCGGGGCGAGATCGTTTGGCAGGATCGCTGCGATGCGGCTAACGGCAGCAAGGAGCCCAGAACGGCCGGACTGAAATCGCGTCCTTCGCTTGTGCAGCAAATCGACAGCCCCAATCGATCCAAGAGTTACGCTGCAATGCAGCCAGAAAAGCCGACATTGGCCGCGACCGCAGCGAGGTCCGAGGGGTCTATGACCGAGTTGCGGGACATAGCCGCCACTGAAAGTTGGCCCGGTCAAAGCAAATCAGATGTAATAGTTCCGATTAACCAGGATCGATCGCACGCTCTGGGGTATATGCTGACCATCCTCCCCAGGCTCGACGTTCCTTTCAGCCCACGTTGCAAGCCAAAGGTATGCATTCGAGCAGAGGTCAAGAATTGCCTCCCAGTTGAAGTGGTGAATCGGCTCTTCTGTTAAAGAACGTGGCATCGTCTGAACCCTTCTTACTGCTTGAAGGAAGG
>NZ_CALJXO010000034.1:0-35792 GCF_937988555.1 uncultured Boseongicola sp.
TCGGCCAGACCGAAGAACAGCTGAAGGAGGCGGGTCACGCTTACAAGGTTGGTAAGTTTTCCTTCATGGGGAATGGGCGCGCGAAGGCAAATTTTGCGGCCGATGGCTTTGTGAAAATTCTGGCCGACAAGGACACTGACCGGATTTTGGGCGCGCATATCATCGGGCCAATGGCCGGGGATCTTATCCACGAGATTTGTGTCGCTATGGAATTTGGGGCGGCGGCCGAGGATTTGGCGCGGACGTGTCATGCACATCCGACCTATTCGGAAGCGGTGCGCGAAGCGGCACTCGCCTGTGGTGACGGGGCCATTCACGCGTGAGATTTAGGGGCTTTGCCCCCTCGATCAGCGGGGGTTTGCGACTTGGCGCGGGACAGGGCTTTGATTTATTGGTAATTGAAAATTACCAAAACGTATTGGACTGAATTCATGCCCATCATCACAGAAATTGCTGACTTGAAACGCATTTATAAGCGTCGCGTGCCGAAGATGTTTTATGACTACGCCGAAAGTGGCAGTTGGTCCGAGCAAACATTCCGCGAGAACACCAGCGATTTTGACAAAATTCGCCTGCGTCAGCGGATTGCGATGGATATGAATGACCGGTCGACCAAAAGCCAGTTGGTGGGCGAAGACGTTTCGATGCCAGTGGCTTTGGCACCAGTTGGCTTGACGGGAATGCAAAGCGCGGATGGCGAGATCAAAGCCGCGAAGGCTGCCGAAAAGTTTGGCGTACCTTTTTGTCTTTCGACGATGTCGATCTGTTCGATCGAGGACGTGGCCGAGCATACGACCAAGCCATTCTGGTTTCAGGTCTATACGCTGAAGGACGACGATTTCATGCGGCGTTTGTTTGAGCGTGCGCAAGCTGCGAAGTGTTCAGCAATTGTCATTACGGTTGATCTTCAGGTTATGGGTCAGCGGCACAAGGACATTAAGAACGGGCTATCGGCCCCGCCGAAACTGACGCCTGCGTCGATTGCCAACATGATGACGAAGGTCACGTGGGGCTTGGAAATGTTGCGGACGAAGCGGCGCTTCTTTGGCAATATCGTGGGACACGCCGAGGGGGTTTCGGATCCGTCATCGCTGTCGTCATGGACGGCCGAGGCGTTTGATCCCTCGCTTGATTGGGATCGGATCAAGACGCTAATGGATATGTGGGGCGGCAAGGTGATCCTGAAGGGTATTCTGGATGTTGAAGACGCCAAAAAGGCGGTCGAGGTCGGGGCGGATGCGATTGTTGTGTCCAACCACGGCGGCCGGCAGTTGGACGGCGCACTAAGTTCGATCCGGATGTTGGAAGAGATCGTGAAAGAGGTCGGCGACAAGACCGAGGTCTGGCTTGATAGCGGTATTCGCAGCGGTCAGGACGTGCTGAAAGCGATCGCTTTGGGTGCGAAGGGTGTGATGATCGGGCGGGCTTGGGTCTATGGTCTTGGCGCGATGGGCGAGAAGGGTGTGACCACCGCTTTGGAGGTCATTCACAAGGAGCTGGATACTTCAATGGCGCTGTGTGGAAAGCGCGATATTCACGACGTGGATCGCGATATTCTGCTGGTGCCGAAGAATTTCGCGGGGGATTGGTCGTAGTGCTTTGACGTTTCGACTTTGGATACAAAGCTAGCTAAACCACAGTATTGAAGCATGGATGCCGCGTGCCTGACCCAAAAATAGGTCGATTTTTTGACATGTTCTTGCCGCAATTCGTTCTGCGCTGTAATTTGGCGTCATGACGAGTTTTGCGTTCCCTGTGTTTTTGAAGAAGGCTGTTGTCTTGCCTCTGATGGCTTTGGTCGTCGCAACTTTTGGCGCGTTCGCCGGGCAGGGCGACGTTGAATTCCCAGAACAGACCGAAGCGCTTGTTGCCGCAACGACTGCGCTTTTCCAGGCCGTTGAAGGCACACCTTCGAACGATGGACTTCAGATCAGGATCGATGGCCTGGCCATCCCGGCAAGCGCTACGCCTGGCCCGGGAATTATGCAGGCTTTCCCAGTCGAACGTGGGCCTGTGCACCATTTGACTGGCTATCGGATCAATTGGTATCCGATGGATCGCCTTTTGGGGGCTGTGGATTTCATGGGAACTTATGACCGCAATCGTGGTCTTGTCTGCGGCTATGTCGCCTGGGATTTGACCGATCCTGATGAGCCTCAGATCGACCAGCTGGTGGTGAACTATGTTGACCTGAAGCTACTGTCGAAAACTCATCCCGGTGCCACGCATGCAGCACTTTTGGATGCGAACTGCGCTTATGGTGAGATCGATTCGAACTTTACGGCATTTGATCCCGTCAGTTAGGCCGCGCGCTGCCCGGTTGGAGTCATCTTTTGTGCTTTCCAAATAAGGAATCGCCCGCTATACGCCGCCGTTCATGAGCGGACACCCTTGGAGGCCGCTTTCAACTTGAAAAATTTGGAGAAAACCATGGCTGGTGAGATTCCTAATCTTAACGCCGCGGTACGGACGGGGACAGGCAAGGGGGCCGCTCGTCAAGCTCGAAGAGACGGGCTCGTACCAGGCATCGTATACGGCGGCGGCATAGACCCCGTAGCGATCAATATCCCTTACAACGTTCTGTACAAGAATCTGAAGCAGGGCCGTTTCCTTGCGACGCTTTATAATCTGGTAGTGGAAGGCCACGACGACGTGCGCGTTATCTGCCGGAACGTTCAGCGCGATGTTGTGAAGGATCTCCCCACACACCTTGACCTGATGCGTTTGAAGCGGACTTCAAAGATCGCGCTTTATATCCCTGTCGAGATCGTGGGCGAAGATGAAGCGCCCGGCATCAAGAAGGGTGGCGTTCTGACGATGGTACGCCCCGAGGTCGAGCTTATCGTGACGGCTGGCGATATTCCTGAGAAGATCACCATATCGGTGGCTGAAATGGAGATCGGCGATACCGCAACGATTTCAATGGTAGACCTGCCAAAAGGCTCAAAATCAACGATTGACCGCGACTTCGTGATTGCCAACATTCAGGCACCTTCGGGTCTTGCTTCGCAAGCCGATGATGAGGACGAAGACGGCGTTGATGCCGATGACGTTCCGACAACGGACGAAGCAGCAGAGGGCGGCGAAGAGTAATCTTCCCTGTTGCTTTGATGATTTGAGGGCGGTGCATTTTGCGCCGCCCTTTTTCGTTAGCGGATCACGTCTTGGATGGGGCCAGCATCAAGTCGGTGGATGAAGTCGTCCAACTCGCTTGGGAAATAGTCGCGCACCAGCGGGTCGTGGCCCGGTATGATCAACTCGGGTGCCGAGGCCAGGGACTGAAGCGTGTCAAAGCCGATCAGCATGTCTTCGATATCGACAACAATCGGGAAAGGTTTGCGCGCCCAGAGGTTTTCGTAAAAATGCGAGGCATCTGACGCAAGGACCATCCACCCTGCCCGCGTTTTGACCCGTACGCATTGCAGGCCCCGGCTATGGCCTCCGATTTTGTGGACAGTGACGCCGTCTGCGATCATCCCGTCGCCGTCGTGGAATATGACCTTGCCGGCATAGAGCCGCATGATCGCCTCGCAGACGTGGCCCGCCGTAAAGGGGAGTTTCAGCGTGTCGTGGCACATGCAGGGGCCTGTCGCATAGGCCATTTCTGCCGCTTGCAGGTGAAGGCGCGCGTTGGGAAACAGATGCAGGCCCCCGGCGTGATCGTAGTGCAGGTGAGTGACAACCAGTTCGGTGATGTCTTCGGGTTTTAAGCCAAACGGGGCCAGGGCCACGCCGGGGTCCCGGCGGATCGGGCGGTCGCGCGCTTTGGCTTCGGCGTCGTCGTAGCCACTGTCGACAAGGATCACGTGGTCACCGGATCGCAGGAGCCACATGAAGTAGTCCATGTCATGGGGGGCGTCATGATTGTCGTCGAAGATGAAACTGTCACCACGGGTGCGTTTACCGCGATCCGCGTATTTGATCGAAAAGACCTCCCATTCCGCCATTGCGTTGTCTCCTTTGCCCGGCTGCTTTCGGAAGGATCATGTCAGCCCTGTTCGGCGCAGCAAGAAAAACATTGGGAATTGAGGGCTGTTGTGTTGACAGTCCGCCGGGCGAGCGGGACTTTTAGCGGATCATTTTGAGGGGGATCTCGACATGGCGCATACCGACGAGACAACAGTGCGTGTGGCCATGGTCGGCGCGGGGTACTTCAGTCAGTTCCATATGGATGCCTGGGGGCGGATGCCGCGTGCGCAATTGGCGGGTGTCTGTGATCGCAATCTTGAGACGGCAAAAGCGACGGGTGCTACGGCATATGACGATCTGGAAGCAATGCTTGCGGCGGTGAAGCCCGATATTCTTGATGTTGTGGTGCCGCCTGTCGCCCATGCCGAGACATTGCGGATCGCGTTTCAAGCCGGGGTGTCGCACATCATTTGCCAGAAGCCGTTTTGCCAGACGTTGGAAGAAGCGCGCAAGATTGTCGCCGAGGCCGAGGCGGCAGGTGTGACGTTGGTCGTGCATGAGAATTTCCGGTTTCAGCCGTGGTTCCGGTTTATCAAGGGCGTGATTGATGCTGGAGCGCTTGGCGAGTTGCAGCAAGTATCGTTTCGTCTGCGCCCCGGCGATGGACAGGGGCCGCGCGCCTATCTGGATCGCCAGCCGTATTTTCAGAAAATGGAACGGTTGTTGATCCACGAGACAGCCGTGCATTTCATCGACACTTATCGGTACCTTTTGGGTGATCCAGAGGCGGTTTACGCCGATTTGCGGCGGCTTAACCCGGTGATTGTGGGCGAGGACGCTGGGTTCTTCATCATGGATCATCCAAACGGAGTTCGGTCGCTGTTTGATGGCAATCGCCACATTGACCATGTGGCGACAAACACCCGCTGGACAATGGGCGAAGCTTTGGTTGAAGGCACCAAGGGCGTGCTGGAATTGCGAGGGGACGGCACGGTTTGGAAGCGGGACTTTGGGTCTTTGGAGCGTACTTGTGTGTTCACGCCGACCCCTCAAGGGTTCGCAGGTGATTGCGTTTATGCGTTGCAGGAACACGTGGTGGCCGGAGTTCTGGATGGCGCGCCGTTTGAGAATCTCGCGGCCGATTACCTGACGGTCGTCGCGATTGAAGAGGCGGTATATCGATCGGCCGCCGAGGGCTGCAAGCTGGCGCTTTGAACCGGTCGATTGGTGTGGAAACGACTTGGGGTGGAGGACGGACATGCGAGAGTTTTGGCAAAATTACATCGACGGGGCTTGGTGTGACGGTGGAGCCGGTCGGATTGATGTGATCGATCCCGGCAATGGTACAATCTTAGCTGTGCATGCTTTGGCCGATACGGCGGACGTAGATCGTGCGGTTCGGGCGGCCGAACGGGTGCATGCATCGCGGGTGTTGGTCGACATGCGTCCGATGGAACGCGGGCGGATGGTGCAGGAGATGGGGCGTTGGCTTTTGGCGCATCTTGATGAGATCGCCGAAGTTTTAACCCGCGAGCAAGGCAAGCCGCTTTGGGAGGCGGAGATCGAGGTTAAAGGGGCCGCGCTTTATTTTGAGTATTACGGCAATCAGGCCTCGACCGTTGAGGGAAAATCGATCCCGCTTGGAGCCGGGTATTTCGATTGGACAGTGAACGAGCCGTTTGGTGTTTCGGCACAAATTATCCCGTGGAATTACCCGCTTGAGATGACGGCGCGCGGCGTCGCGGCGGCTTTGGCGACGGGCAATGCCTGCGCGATCAAGTCGCCCGAACTTGCGCCTTTGACCAACGGCTATATTGCGAAAGCCGCCGAGGCCGCAGGGTTTCCGGCGGGCACTGTGAACATGTTGTGTGGGTTGGGGCAAGATGCGGGTGCGGCAATGGTCTCGCATCCGGGCGTTCGTCAGATTGTGTTTACCGGATCGGTTCGCACAGGCATCGCAATTGCAACGGCGGCGGCGCAGAATGTGGTGCCTTGCGTTTTGGAGCTTGGCGGGAAATCGGCGGCGATTGTGCATGACGATGCCGATCTGGAGGCGTTTGAGAACGACATCCGTTGGGGAATATACTTCAACGCAGGGCAGGTTTGTTCGGCGATGAGCCGTGTCATCGTGCACGAAAGCCGTCGGGATGAATTGGTCGAGCGGGCCAAAAATGTTGCGCAGTCTTTGTCTGTGGGTCCGGGGATTGAGCGGACGGAAGCAGGGGCCAATATGGGCGCGATGGTGTCTGAAGCGCAGCGGGATCGCGCGGCTGGCATGGTTCAAGAAGCCGAAGCGCAAGGCGCGCGAGTTGTTTCGGGAGGGCGCAAGTTGAACCGTCCCGGCGCGTTCTTGGAGCCAACCGTGTTGGATGGTGTGACGTCTGACATGACGATTGCGCAAGAAGAGGTCTTCGGGCCAGTTCTATCCGTAATGTCGTTTCGCGACGATGCGGAGGCAATTGAGATCGCCAATTCGACGGAGTACGGGCTTGTTGGCGGTGTCTTCACCCGCGATTTGAACCGTGCGACGCGGGTCGCACAGCGTATGCGGGCCGGTCAGGTATTCGTGAACGAATGGTACGCGGGCGGTATCGAAACGCCGTTTGGCGGGTTCGGCAAGTCTGGATATGGGCGCGAAAAGGGCCGCGAGGCGCTTTGGAATTACGTGCAGACCAAGAACATTGCAGTGAAGCTGGGCTAGGTGAAGTCGATCTGAGCTTTGACGGCCTGGGTGCGGTCTCCGGCGGTGTCGAAAGCTTTGACGGCGTCGGCCAGACAGAAGGTTTGCGTGATAAGAGGGGCCACGTCGATCAGACCTTTTTGCATGAGCTGCACGGCGGTGGTGAATTCGTCGTGGAAGCGGAACGAGCCTTTCAGGACGATCTCTTTGGCGGTCATGGCTTGCATCGGCAGGGTCATGTCACCGCCCAATCCAAGCTGCACAAGGATGCCTTGCGGGCGTAGGGCTTTGACACCGGCGGCGACGGCCTGGGCAGCTCCGGAGCATTCAAATTGCACGTCGATCTGGCCTTTACCGCTTTGCCAGGGCGTCAGGGCGTCGGGGTCAGTGGCAAGATTCAGGGCGTGATCCGCGCCGATTTCAAGCGCTTTTGCGAGCGTGAAATCGGTGAGATCTGTCGCGATGATTTCCGAAGCTCCGGCGCGGCGTGCTGCGAGGACCGACAGCAAGCCGATAGGGCCGCAGCCTGAGACAAGGACGGATTTGCCGACGAGGTCACCGGCGTGGTGGACCGCATGGAGGCAGACCGCGAGCGGTTCGGCCATTGCGGCTTCGCCCGATGTGAGACCGTCGGCGGGGACGCATTGATGTGGAAGGGCGATCAAGTCTTGGCGGAAGGCGCCCTGAATGTGGGGGAATGGCATGGCGCTTCCGTAGAAGGCCATGTTTTCGCAGTGGTTTTGCATTCCCTTTAGGCAATATTGGCAGGCTTGGCACGGACGCGAGGGCGATACGGCGACAAGCTGCCCGATGCTGAGACCTGCAACACCGCTTCCGAGGTCGGTGACGAGGCCGGAAACTTCGTGGCCAAGGATCATTGGTTCCTTAATGCGGATCGGTCCGAAGCCACCTTGGTGGTAGTAATGAAGGTCTGAGCCGCAGATGCCACCGGCTTTGATGGCGACGCGGACTTCGCCGGGCATCGGCGCGCGTGGGTCGCGGTCTTCAAGGCGAAGGTCGTGGGCTGCGTGAATGACGATGGCTTTCATATTCCCCCCTTGCGGTTCCCCGCGTTGCCCCGGAAGGTAGCCGCAGAATTCATCGGAGGAAATGCCATGTCGTCGAAACTTTTTGATCTTTCTGGCCGTCGCGCGCTGATTACCGGATCTAGTCAGGGGATTGGTTTTGCCTTGGCGCAAGGATTGATCGAAGCGGGCGCGAAAGTTGTGTTGAACGGACGCGACAAGGGTAAGTTGGCGGAGGCGTCGGCGGCTTTGGGAGGTGTCGATACCCTAGCGTTTGATGTGACGGACCATGAAGGGGTGCGCGCGGCAGTGGATGCGGCGGAAGCCGGCGGCATGGCGTTTGATATTCTAATCAACAATGCGGGCATGCAATACCGGAGCGAATTGCAGGACTTTCCGGCGGATGCCTTCGAGAAGCTTTTGCAGACGAATATCGCGAGCGTGTTTCATGTGGGCCAGGCGGTTGCGCGGCACATGATTGGGCGCAAAGCGGGTAAGATTATCAATATTGCAAGCGTGCAGTCGGCCTTGGCCCGTCCCGGGATCGCGCCTTATACCGCCACAAAAGGCGCGGTGACGAACCTGACGAAGGGCATGGCGACGGATTGGGCGAAGTACGGATTGCAGTGCAATGCGATTGCGCCGGGGTATTTTGACACGCCGTTGAATGCGGCTTTGGTGGCGGATCCGGAGTTCAGTGCATGGCTTGAAAAGCGCACACCTGCAGGCCGTTGGGGGAGCGTGGATGAGCTTCAGGGTGCGGCGATATTTTTGTCATCGGCTGCATCAAGTTTCGTGAATGGGCATACGCTTTTTGTGGATGGCGGGATTACCGCATCACTTTAGCGGACCTCGAAGGGGCTGAGTTTGTCCCAATCGAAATCGACGCCGACACCGGGGCTTTGGGGCGCGACCGCCCTGCCCTGTTCAATCACCAGCGGGCGTTTTGTGTAGCGGTCAATCGGGAAGCTGTGAACTTCGAGCCAGCCTCCGTGGGGCTGCGATGATACGAGGCTGACGTGCAATTCCTGCATGCCGTGCGAGCAGACGGGGACGTTGTGTTCTTTTGCGAGCGCCGCGACCCTAAGCCATCCGGTGATGCCAAGGCAGTTGGAGGCATCGGGTTGGATGAAGCCGAGGCCGCCTTGGGCCAGCGCCATTTCGAATTCAAAGATCGTGTGGAGGTTTTCACCTTGGGCGACCTCAATGCCGCCTTCCCGCGCCACATGGGCGTAGCCTGGGTAGTCATCGGGGATAATCGGTTCTTCAAACCAGTGGATGTTTTGGTCCTGGACCGCGCGGGCCAGCGAAACCGCTTCGTTGCGCGACATTGAGTAGTTTGCGTCGATCATGAAAGCGCGGTCGGGACCGAGAAGGTCACGGATGGCGCGGATGCGGGCGATGTCTTCGGCGGCCGTTGGTTGGCCGATCTTGATTTTGACGGCGTCTAGTCCGGCATCGAGGTAGCCTTGGACGTGGGCTTTCAGTTTTTCCAACGGGAAAGCAAGGTCGATGCCGCCGCCGTAGGCTTTGCAGGTTTGCCCCGCACCTCCGGCCAATTGCCAGAGCGGTTTTTCGGCGGCCTTGGCGCGGATGTCCCAGAGGGCGATGTCGATGGCGGAAATGGCGAAGCTGAGGATGCCGCCGCGCCCGACGTAGTGCATGTAGGCGTCCATCGCGTCGGTGAGGGCTTCAACGTTGGTGCCATCTTCGCCGACGAGGAATGGCGCGAGATCGTGGGCGATCATGGCGTGGGTGGCGTGACCGCCGCGCCCGCCGTTGTAGGTATAGCCGGTGCCGGTGCGACCATCTTCGAGGGTAACTGTCGCAGTGATCAGGTGGAAGTGGCTGTGCGCGCCATGTTTGGCGTCGACGAGCACCTCGTCGAGCGGCACGGCAAAAAGCCGTGGCTCGATCGAGGTGATTTTGGTCATTGGCATTCGGGCACCGGGCTGATGACCGTGCCGTCGTTAAGATGACTTAACAAGTTGTCGACGGTGAGTTTGCCCATGGCCGCACGGGTTTCATGCGTTGCACTGCCCACGTGGGGCAGAAGCGTGGCGTTGGGCAGATCGCGCAAGGCTTGCGGGACTTCGGGTTCGTGTTCGAACACGTCGAGCCCGGCCCAGCCGAGACGGCCTTCGGAAAGGGCTACGATCATGGCTTGTTCGTCAATCACAGTGCCACGCGCGACGTTGATCAACGTGCCGTTCGGGCCAAGAGCGTTCATCACTTCGCCGTTCACCAGATGGTGAGTGGCAGCGCCCCCCGGCGTGATGATGATTAGGGCGTCGCACGCCTCGGCCATCTTCGCAAGATCGCCAACGTACTGGTAAGGAACGTCTTTTTTGCTGCGTGTGTGATAGAGAATCGTCGGATTCCACGGGGCCAGTTTTGCGGCAATCGCCTGACCGATGCGACCCATACCCAGAATGCCGATGGTTTGATTGTCTGCAGAACGTGTGAGCGGGCTGTTGCCCTTGGCCTCCCAATCGCCTGCGCGCACCCATGCGTCATCGCGCAGAAGTTCGCGGTAACAGGCAAGCATGAGAAGCACGGCCGTGGTCGCAACTTCCTCGTTCAGGACGTTGGGGGTGTGCGTGACCATGATGCCGCGTCGCACGGCCTCGTTGGCATCAATATTGTCATATCCGACACCGTAGCAGGAAATCATCTTAAGGTTCGTTAACGCTGCCATGACGTCGGGCTTTACGCCGTCGTGGCCGTTGGTCTGAACGTGGGTGATTTTGTCCCCATGTTCGGCCAGCCACCCAGTCAGGTCCGCTTGATCGCTTGCTTTGTGGATGGTGAATGCGGCCGAGACGCGCGCCGACATTTCCTCGGTCGCGCCGCCGATTTGAAGGAGATCAGGCATCCTCGCCGACCTCCTGCCGCTGGTGGCCGAGGCCTTCGATGTCTAGCTCCATGACGTCGCCCACTTTGAGGTAGGTTGGCGGCTTCATCCCCATTCCAACGCCCGGAGGTGTTCCCGTCGAGATCACGTCGCCCGGATGCAGCGTGAACAGGTGGCTGAGGTGTTCGATGATTTCGGCGACAGTGAAAATCATCGTGTTGGTTGTGCCGGTCTGCATGCGTTTGCCGTTCACGTCGCAGGACATGGCAAGCGCTTGTGGGTCGGGGACTTCGTCTTTGGTGACCAGCCAGGGGCCGGTTGGGCCGAACGTGTCAGGGCTTTTGCCCTTGGTCCATTGGCCGGTGAGTTGCGTCTGGAAGTGGCGTTCGGAGACGTCGTTCACGATGCAATAGCCCGCCACGTAATCCAGAGCGTCTTCTTTTGAGACGTATTTTGCCGCCTTGCCGATGACGACGCCCAACTCAACTTCCCAGTCGGTGTGGGTGGAGCCACGTGGCATCATGACGTTGTCGTTGGGGCCAACGATCGCGGAGTTGGCTTTGAAAAACAGGATCGGGTGTTCAGGGATTGCCGCGCCGGTTTCTGCCGCGTGATCTGAGTAATTCAGGCCGATACACAGGAATTTTCCGATATTGCCGACGCAAGGTCCAATGCGGGGGGAGCCTGCCACTTTTGGAAGGGATGCGGGGTCGATGGCGGCAAGGCGTGCGAGGGTCGCGTCGTCAAGCGTGGCACCGGTGATGTCATCGACGTGACCGCTGAGATCGCGCAGGGTTTCGCCATCCATAAGTCCGGGTTTTTCGGCTCCGGTTTTGCCGTAACGAACGAGTTTCATATGCTTTTCCTTGTTTTGCGTTGGGCTGGGGTTAACCCGACCAGCCGCCGTCGATGATGTGGGGTTGTCCGGTGATAAAGGCGCTCTCGTCGCTTGCGAGATAGACCGTCAGGGCGGCGATTTCCTCGGCCGAGGCGATGCGACCCATAGGTTGGCGGGCGATGAATTGTTTGCGGGCTTCGTCGTAGCCGCCGACCTGTTCGCCGAGGGTATGGAGACGCTGTTCAAGCGAGGGGCTTTGCACAGTGCCGGGGCAGATGCAGTTGCAGCGAATGCCTTTGGTGATGAAGTCGATAGCGACGGATTTCGTTAGGCCAATGACGGCGGCTTTGGTTGTGCCATAGATGAAGCGGTTGGGTGCGCCGATGATTGACGAACAGGCCGATGCCATATTGATGATCGAGCCGTTGCCGCGCTCCAGCATGCCGGGAAGGGCTGCACGTATTGTGCGGAACATGGATTGGACGTTTAGGTCGAACGCAAAGTCCCATTCGTCGTCTGTGGCGTCCAGGATGGTGCCGTGGTGGACGAAGCCTGCGCAGTTGAAAAGGACGTCAGGTCTGGCGTGCTCTACAGCGCTGTTGATGCTGTCGGCGTCGCGCGCATCGACCAGTCGCGTTTCGATGTTAGCGTGATTCGCGGCCGTCAGATCGTCAAGAGCCTCTTGGCTGATGTCGGTGGCAACGACATGCGCGCCGTCGTTGGCCATGGCGATAGCGCTGGCGCGGCCGATGCCCTGGCCGGCTGCTGTGATCAGGGCGCGTTTGCCCTCAAGCCTTTGGTGGCTCATGTTTTTCCTCCCGTTCGCTCAAGCCTAAATGAGGCTCGAATTGTGTATGCCGTTTTGGCGTTTTATCTGGTCTTGCAAGCATTCAGGTTGTGAGAGCGCCGCTTTCGGTGGTCATCTATTCGCGGATAGGCTTAGGGTCCGCCACGGTCAAGACTGAGGTGTGACAATGAGTGATAGGCAGAAAATTGCGGTGATCGGCACCGGATTGATGGGATTTCCTATGGCGCGGAATTTGGCGCGTGCCGGGCATGAGGTGGTTGTCTGGAACCGGACGCGCGCGCGGGCCGAAGGTTTGGAAGCCGATGGCGCGATAATCGCTGAAACCGCAGCAGAGGCCGTTGGAAGCGCCGATGTCGTGCTGACGATGCTGTCGGATGGCGTTGCGACGGGCGCGCTGCTGGATGACGTCAGTCTTCGCGCGGCACTGCGGCCCGGCACATTGTGGCTCGATATGTCGAGCGCCAAGCCAGAGCACGCCCGGGCGCAGGCAACGTTGCTGGAGGGCTTGGGATGCGTCCATCTGGATGCGCCTGTTTCGGGCGGCACCAAGGGAGCCGAGGGCGCCAGTCTTGCAATTATGGTCGGTGGGCGCGCTGATGTTTTCGAACGGTCTTTGCCGATTTTGAATGATCTTGGTCGTCCGGTGCATGTGGGCGCAAGCGGGGCTGGGCAATTGGCGAAATTGGCCAACCAGACGATCGTTGCGGTGACGATTGGTGCGGTTGCGGAAGCGATGTTGCTTTTGGAAAAGGGCGGCGCAGATCCTGCGGCGGTGCGTCAGGCTTTGCGAGGTGGTTTCGCCGATTCCACGATTTTGCAGCAGCACGGGGCCCGCATGACCAACGGTGATTTTGTTCCCGGCGGCTTGTCCAAGTTTCAGTTGAAGGACCTCGACAATACTTTGGACGAGGCGGGCGCACTTGGGCTGAGCTTGCCATCGACACAGTCGGTGCGGGATAGGTTTGCGTATTTCGTTTCGCAAATGGAGGGTGCGGATCTGGACCATTCAGGGCTTTACCTTGAGCTTAAAGCGCGGAACGGGTTGGACACGTAAGGCACGGGGTCAGACCGCGGCTTCAAGCGCAACTGCCTGGGTGTAATTGCGCTTGAGATGGTCGTTGATTGCCGCGCGGCATGCAGTGACATCGCGCGAAAGGGCTGCGTCGAGGATTGCCTGATGCTCGTGGATAATCGCGCTAAAGTAACTGCGGCCGAAGCCGCTTTCCTGTGCGACCATTTGTTGGCGGAACTGGCCGTAAACATTCTCGTAGGTATCGCGCAGCATGGGCGATCCGCAGCGCGAGATGAGCGTGTCGTGGAAGCTCCATTCAGCGTTTGTCCAAAGTTTCATGTTGTCTGGATTATCAGCAAGGTCTCCAGAGCGCTCGAATTCGCTTTCGAGATGGCTGAGCCTATGGTGCGCGGCAGTCAACTCCGCTTCCCAGCTTATGCCGCCCAATTTCATCGAAAGGGTTACGCCTTCCTGTTCTAACATTGAGCGGAAGCGCGTGACATCGTTGCGTTTTTCGGGCGATGTGTATTGCGCGCGAAAGCCGCGTTGCATTTCAAATTCTACAAGCCCGACTTTGGTCAGACGCAAAAGAACGTCCCGCACGGTATTCGCCGAGCAGCCGTATTCACCCTGAAGCGACGCAGGCTTAAGCTTCTCGCCGGGGCCGAAGCGGGCGTTCATCAGTTTATTTTTGAGGTCGGCGTAAATCGCCGGTGAGTCCGTCTTCATGGGCCGCCTTTCGCGACTCATGTCTAGCAGAAGCTTTCTGAAAATAGGGAAAAATTTTGAAATTTTGAAATTTTCCAGAATTTTGTTGGCAGCCGGGAAATGCACAGCTAGGGTCGTCCGGGCCACTATCGAACACGACGGAGATCGTGTTGGCTGTAACTGAAAATTGGGAGGACCCTAAATGAAACTTATCAAACTAGCCGCCGCTGCGGTCAGTACACTTGCGATCGTCGGTGCATCCACCGCCTTTGCGCAAACGACGAACCTGCGCATACAGAGCCACTACGCGCCTGAAACAGTGTCGGGAAAGCTTGCAGCTCAATACATCCAAGACATCACCGATATGTCGAACGGCGCAATCCAGGTCGAAGTATTCTGGAGCTCTTCGGTTGTGAAGTCGGTGGAAACATTCGACGCAGCCGCATCCGGCATTCTGGACTGCGACTTTACTGGTGGTGGCTACCAGACTGGTAAAAACCCAGCGTTCCAGTTTGTTGGAGACATCATGGGCGGCTATGACACCCCTTACCAGCAGCTTTCGTGGTTGTATTACGGTGGCGGGCTTGAAGCTGCCAAACCGCTTTACAACAAATACGGCATGGAGCTCATCGGCTGGTGGATTTATGGGCAGGAAAGCTTTGCCTCGTCCAAGCCAATCGAGAAAGTTGCAGACTTCCAAAATTGGAAATTCCGCTCTCCTCCAGGCATGGAAACAAAGATCTTTGAAAAGCTCGGCGCTTCGCCGATCGTGATGGACTTCACTGAGATTTTTACCGCGCTGGAAACAGGCATCATTGACGGAGCCGACGCATCTGGTCTGGCCAACAATGTTGGTCTAGGTCTGTATGACATCGTCAAATACGCCAACTTCCCTGGTTTCCATTCGATGCCTTCCGACCACCTGGCATGTAACAAGGAAGTCTTCGATGCGATGCCTGCGTATCAACAGAGGATCATGAAGGTCGGAATGGAGGCGCTGGCGCTTCGCACAGCATTAACCTTCGAAAAGGCCAATGCCGAGGCAGCCGCGAAGCTGCGTTCCGAAGGTGTGACACTGTCGCAGTGGGCACCTGAAGAGCTGGCGAAATTCCGTGCTGCAGCTCAGGCCACATGGCCTGAATTTGCGACCACGCCTGAAGCAAAGGCGCTGGTTGATTCGCACATGGCTTACCTAGCCCAACTGGGCCTTGTTTCTGAGTAAGGTCTGACAGGAGGGGCGGGGCCGTTTGCACCGCCCCTCTCAATGAGATCTTGCAGGGCGACACGCCAGGTTGATCCAACCGCGGCAGATTTTGGCGGTTGCTGGGGTAAAAAGGGACAAAGGGCACCCATTTGTGGCGCCCTGACGGGGAGGTTTCCATGCAGCACGAAAAGCACGGCACCGCGGTCGAATGGCTGGTGCCACTTGGGTTTATCTTTTGTGCTGGGTGGCTGATCTGGCATATGCCGGCCTTTATCCTAGATTGGGGCGGGCACGCTGATCAGCTGGCAGCCCTTTATGGCCGCATCGATGTAACCCCGAACGTCCCCATCGTAATAGGCACCCATATTGATATTATTGATCTTTTCGCACTGATTTGCATGCCGATCTTTGTTGTTCTGGGCGTTTTGACTGTACGCCGCGCGCCGATGGAGTTTGAGTCTTGGGGGCCACTGGATCGTTTGTCCGTATTCATCGGGCGTGTGACCATGATGCTAATAACCTTGCTGACCATGGTGATGCTCTATGAGGTTGCTCTGCGCTACGTATTCGAGGCGCCGACATTGTGGGCGAACGAACTTTCGCTATGGCTTGCTGGCTTCGTATTTTTGACCGCTGGGCTTTACGCGATGCAGCAGCGTAGCCATATCAGGATTTTTTTACTTTACGACATGGCGCCGCGCTGGTTGCAGCGGCTGTTTGACTGCATCTCGACGCTGCTGATTGTCGTCTTCGCCGCTGCACTTATTTATGGTGGCTATGGCGAGGCCTTCCAGAAATTTGGGCGTTGGGAGACGTTTGGTACTGCCTTTGATCCACCTATTCCGGCGACGCTGAAAGTCTCGGTGCTGTTCATTGTGGCGATGGTGGCGATCCAGGCCCTTATCAATCTGATCTCGGACTGGAATGCAGAGCCGGTGATCCACACGGCAGCCGACGACATTGACGAAGACGAGCTGGAGCGGTTGCGCGCCGCGGTCGGTGCAGATGAGCCAGATACACTGGACGTCACCCACCAATCTTATCAGACGAAGGCAAACAAATAATGGATATCGGAACCATTTCACTGGTCCTTATGCTGGGCCTTTTGGTGCTGCTCGCCATAGGCATGCCGCTTGGTCTTGCCTCGGCCATTTTGGCCGTTCTTGTGCTGTTCATGAAGTTCGAGCCAGACACGCTGTTTAATCCGCTTTTGTTTGGAGACGGTATTTTGACGGGGAGGCCGGGGAGTGGGCCTTTGAATATTCTCGCCCAGAAAATATACGGTCTCTTAACGGACTATGTGCTCATATCTATTCCTCTGTTCATTTTCATGGCGTCGCTGCTGGAACGTTCCGGAATTGCAAAGGACATGTATTCCTCGCTCAGTGTCTGGCTCAACCGGACGCGGGGCGGCATCGCGATCGTCACGTCGATCATGGCTGTAATCATGGCCGCGATGTCGGGCATTATCGGGGGCGAAGTGGTTTTGCTAGGCCTGATCGCTTTGCCGCAGATGTTGCGGCTCGGCTATAATCAGAACCTCGCCATCGGGACGATCTGCGCGTCGGGCTCGTTGGGGACGATGATCCCACCGTCGATCGTGTTGATCATCTACGGTCTAATCACCGAAACGTCGATCAAGGCGCTCTTCACGGCGGCCTTCTTGCCGGGCTTCATGCTGGCCTCGTTCTTCATCCTATACATTATTGTTAGGACGCAATTGCGCCCTCAAGATGCACCTTTACCAGATCCGCTACCCGGCGAGCCGCTTGGTCTAGAGAAGTTGGGCTTGTTCACGGCATTCCTTGCGGTTCTGATATCGGGCATCTGCACGGTCTTGTTCCTGCGCGCTCTGTTCTTCACGATCACAGGCCAGAACATCGATCTTGGAGATGGGGTCGAACAGATCTTTTGGGGGACTGCCGATTATGTGCCGTGGTTTGGTGGCATCGTCTCGATCTGCCTCGGGTTAATCTACTTCGCCTTCGGCCTGAAACGGACGACACGCGGCTGGCTATTGGGTAAAGGTCTTGTCGCCCCGATTGTCGTAATCGGCGTTGTCATGGGGTCCATCTACGGCGGGATAACGGGCATCACCGAGGCGGCTGGTATGGGCGCATTGGCTGTTTATTTGCTGATGACTTTGTACCAAAAAGACTTCTCTGGCTGGGTAAGTCTTGTGGTGAAAAACGCGGTTTGGATAGCCCTATATATCGCGATTGTTCTGATCGCACCGCAATTCTTAATCGAGAGTGAAAGCCTTGGCATCACGCAAACGATGGTCACCCTGCTGATCTTACTGCTGCTGACGCTGCGCATCCCTGCCGTTCTTGATGGGCTTTGGGACAGTTTGATGCGGACGCTGAAATCGACCGGTACCATCATCTGGGTGACCATCGGGGCTGCAGCGCTTGCTGGGGCTTACACGATTGCAGGCGGCCCGACTTATGTGGCCGAGTTCATCGTTGGAAGTGATCTGCCAACGATGGGCATTATCTTAGCAATGATGGTGATTTTGCTGTTCATGGGGGCGTTCATGGACTGGGTTGGGATCGTTCTGTTGATCATTCCGGTGTTCCTGCCCATCGTGCAGCGCCTTCCGATCGAGGAAATAGGTCTCTTCGGGGAGCTAGAGCCCAAGAACCTCGCGGTTTGGTTTGGTGTGCTATTCTGTATGAACATGCAGGTCAGTTTCCTGTCACCGCCCTTTGGCCCGGCTGCGTTCTACCTGAAATCCGTGGCTCCACCGCATATCTCGCTGACCGACATCTTCAAAGGCTTCCTGCCCTTTATCGCTATCCAGCTCTGTGCCTTGTCAGTGCTGCTGGCCTGGCCGCCGATCGTTGAAATCCTACTGAAATAGGTCTGGATTAGTGAATGCTAAGCGCGTCGCAGAGAGAAGCTTACGAAACCCATGGGTTTCTGGTGGTTGAAGACGTCATCGACGTGAGGATTCTGGATGCGGTGCGGCAAGAATATGCGGGCCTGCTGGATCTGCTTTATGCTGGATGGCAGAGTGAAGGGCGGGTTGGCGCGCCCGCTCGTGACGACTTCTGGGGCAAGCTTGTGACCGCATACGAGGCGGACTGTGATTGGTTTCAGCCGATGGACATCTCGCTTCCGGGCGACAAGATTGCGACTGATACGCCGATGCACTTCGGTCCTGCGGTCTTTGATATGGTGCGTGCCCCGGGGCTTTTAGATATTGTCGAGCAGTTGATCGGGGGTGAAATCACCTCGAACCCGATCCAGCATGTGCGAATTAAGCCACCAGCCACCGCGTTGGCCAGTGATGAAATTCGCGCGCATATCACGTCGACGGATTGGCATCAGGATCGCGCGGTTGCCTTGGGCGAGGCGGATCAGACGGATATGGTGACGTGTTGGCTGGCGATTACGGATGCGACGGTGGAAAACGGCTGCTTGCAGGTTTTGCCGAAGGAGGACACGCAAGCAATACTACCGCATTGCCCTCAGCGTCAGACCGCGATTGCGCCGGGGTACGTGGCCGAAGATAAAGCGGTGCCGTTGCCTGTTCGGGCGGGGGGCGTTGTGCTGTTTCACCCCCTGACACCGCATGCATCATTGGTGAACAAGACGGACGGGTTTCGCTGGTCATTTGACCTTCGCTTCCATGTGACTGGGCAGCCGTCGGGGCGCAGTCATTTCCCCGAGTTCGTCGCGCGCAGTCGACAAAACCCCGACACTGAATTGAGCGATTGGCAGGAGTGGAAAAACATGTGGGAAGACGCGCGCGCACGATTGGCGGCCATGCCGCATATCGCCATCCATCGGTGGCAATCTGACAGCCCGGCCTGCGCATGAGTGCTTTAAGTCGCCTTGATCCCATGGACAATGTTGCCACGGCGATCCGTCCTTTGGAAATCGGTGCCGAGGGCGCGCGCGAGTTGATACCGCGTGGGCAGAAGATGGCTCTTGAAGCGATCGCGAAGGGCGTGGAGGTCCGAAAATACGCGACGTTGATCGGCTATGCTGCCGAGGACATTGCGGCGGGGGCGTTGGTTCACACACACAATCTGGAGTACCGAAACGTCAATCGAGCCTACGAGTTTGCGACGAATTTGCGCCAGATGCCACGCCCAGAAAGCGTTGATACGTTCATGGGGTATCGCCGTGAGAACGGTAAGGTTGGGACGCGAAATTACATCGCGGTTCTGACTTCGGTGAACTGTTCGGCGACGGCGGCGCGCCGTATTGCTGAGCATTTCACGCCGGAGCGCCTTGCCCCCTACCCCAACGTGGATGACGTGACGGCTTTTGTGCATGGCACGGGCTGTGGAATGGCGGACGCGGGCGATGGTTTTGAAGCCTTGCAGCGTGTGATGTGGGGATATGCGCGCAATCCCAATGTGGCCGGTGTTCTGATGGCGGGTTTGGGCTGTGAGACGATGCAGATCGACTGGTTGATGGAGGCCTTTGGGCTGACGCCGGGGCCGCTGTTTCAGGCGATGAATATTCAGGACGTGGGCGGGCTTGGGCGGACGGTTTCCGCCGGCATCGCCAAGATCGAGGCGATGCTGCCTTTGGCGAATAACGTGCGGCGTGAGGCCTGTCCGGCGTCGGAATTGATGGTTGCATTGCAGTGTGGTGGCTCGGACGCGTGGTCCGGGATTACCGCAAACCCGGCGCTTGGTCATGCCTGTGACTTGCTGGTCGCGCAAGGCGGCACAGGTGTTTTGGCGGAAACTCCGGAGATTTACGGCGCCGAACACTTGCTGACAGCGCGCTCTGCTACAAAAGCCATCGGCGAGCAATTGATCGAGCGCATCCGCTGGTGGGAAGATTATACTGCGCGCAACAAGGGCGTGATGGACAACAACCCATCACCCGGCAACAAAAAGGGTGGTCTGACAACGATTTTGGAGAAGTCTTTGGGGGCCGCCGCCAAGGGCGGAACGTCACCTTTGATGGGCGTTTACAAATACGCAGACACGGTGCGCGCGCGCGGGTTCACCTTTATGGATAGTCCCGGCTATGACCCGGCAAGTGTGACGGGCCAGATCGCGGGCGGCTGCAATCTTGTGTGCTTTACCACGGGGCGTGGATCGGCGTTTGGCTCGAAGCCATCGCCAACGATCAAGGTCGCGACGAACACCCGGATGTATGAGAAGATGACCGACGATATGGACATCAATGCCGGGGATATCCTGGATGGCGGGGTATCTATTGAGGCGAAGGGTCGGGAGATTTATGAGGCTTTTCTGCGGGTCGCGTCTGGCGAGGTGACCAAGTCCGAAGCGCAGGGCCTTGGCGATTATGAGTTTGTACCCTGGCAGATCGGCGCCGTGATGTGAGTGATGCAAACGTCCTTCGCCTTGGTCTGATCGGAGACCACATTGGTCGGTCACGGTTTTCGGCCGCGATGGACTTGCTGTGCCGCGCACATGGGCTGACGCTTGATTTCACGCCGATTGATACCGGCGAGTTTCCAGATTTTAATTTCGATGCCAAGATCGAACAGTTGATTGCGGACGATTGGACTGGCGTAACGATTACGCATCCCCACAAGACCGCCGCACGAACGCGGGCGGGGGATGGGATGATTGCGCAGGCCGCGCATCTTCCGGCATCCAACTTGTTGACGTTTCGCCCCAAGATGAAGGGCTTTAACACAGACTATACGGGCTTCGTCGGCGCGTGGGATGGGATAATGGGCAACACGAACCCTGGCCGCGTGGCCGTGGCGGGCGCGGGCGGTGTGGCAGGGGCGATTGTCCCCGCACTGGTGGTGCTTGGGGCGAGCGATGTCGCTGTTTGGGACCCCGCACCGGGTGTTGCGGCCAGGCTTGCCAAGTTGGTGGGCGGTCCTGTACGGGCCGTTTCAACCGGGGATAGTCGCTCTGTCATTGAAGACGCCGACGGATTGGTGAACGCTTCGGCGCTTGGCATGGGGGATGATCGACGATCCGCCTTTTCCATTGAAGCGATCGGGTCGCAAACCTGGGCGTTTGATGCCGTTTACACGCCGACGAACACGACGTTTTTGCGGGCGGCTGGATCGCGCGGGCTGACGACAATCTCGGGGTTCGATCTGTTTCGACATATGATCCTTGGGTCTTTCGAGGCTTATAGCGGCATTCAGCCAAACAAGGACGCGATGTTGCCGCTTATCGATGCGCTTCGCCCGGATTGAGGGGCCTGGGTGTCTGAGCTTCCATCCATCGCTGTCATCGGTCGCGGTCTGATTGGCAGCGCTGCGGCGCGCCATTTGGCCAATGAGGGCCTCGCACCGGCTTTGATCGGACCGACCGAGCCGGTGGATAAACTCAGTCATCGCGGGGTCTTTGCCAGTCACTATGACGAGGGTCGCATAACGCGCAAAAACGCAACCGACCGCTATTGGGCCGAGGCTTCGATTGCGTCAATCAAGCGATACGCCGAGATCGAAGTTGCGTCCGGCATCACGTTTTTCTCACCCGTTGGCGCTTTGACAGCCGGGGCAGAGGACGGCGATTTTCTTGGTGAGACGCGCGCGGTTGCGAAAGTGCTTTCTGTTTCACATCAAGATCTTAAGGGAAAGACCCTTACGCACACCTTCCCGGACCTGACGCTTCCTGATGGCTGGAGTGCTTTGTGGGAGCCGGGCGAAAGTGGGCATATCTCGCCCCGGCGCTTGGTCGCTGCACAGTCGAAACTGGCCGAAGCTGCGGGGGCTACTCTTCTGGATGTCGCGGTCACTGGCTTGGACGAAACATCCACTGGGGTTCAAGTCCATACCGGCGCAGGTGTGCAGGTGTTCGACCAGGTTCTTGTGGCGGCCGGTGGCATGACGGATCACGTGCTTGGGCGTCCGCTATCGTATCGCGTGTGTGGAAGGACCGTGGCGCTGTTTGAGGTGTCCGAGCTGGAAGCCACGCGGTTGGCTTATTTGCCATCGCTGGTAATGGGAACGCCCGAGCGTCACTATTTGTTGCCGCCGATCCGCTATCCGGATGGCAAGGTTTACATGAAACTTGGCGGCGATCCGGACGATATTCTGCTGACCTCGCCGGATGAGATTGGCGATTGGTTTCGCACCGGTGGGCGGGCGGAAGTGCGCGATGATCTGGGTGCGCGATTTCGCGCCCTCTTCCCGGGGGTCACGAGTACATCGGTGAAAATGGACGCCTGCATGACAACCTGGACCAACGATCTGCGGCCCGAGATTGCACGGCTATCGGACAGAGTTTCGGTGGCCTCGGCGGGGAACGGTGCGGGCGCGAAATGCTCGGATGAATTGGGGCGTCGAGGTGCGGCGCTGATTGCAAATGAATTAGGGAAAGGACGATGAGATGACGAAACCAGAAATAGGATTTATTGGACTTGGCTTGATGGGGTCGGCCATGGTCGAACGGCTTCAGGCGACCGGATACAGTGTGACTATAACGCCAAACCGATCACGTCCCAATATCGATGCCGCCGTTGCCCGCGGGGCGTCTGAAGTCGGGACTGCGCGCGAGGTCGCCGCGGCAAGCGACATCGTTATGTTATGCATGGATACCTCGGACAGCGTCGAGGCACGGATGCGCGGCGCAGATGGCGTGATTGCCGGGTTACGCGCGGGCGCTGTTGTGATTGATTTCGGCACGTCCCTGCCCGCATCGACCCGCACGCTTGGCGTCGAAGTGGAGGCCGCCGGCGGAACTTACCTTGACGCACCGCTTGGGCGAACACCGCTTCATGCCAAAGACGGGCTTTTGAATATCATGGGCGCGGGCGACAAGGCGGCCTTCGACAAAGTTGAGCCGGTTTTAAGCGATTTAGGCGAGAACATCTTCCATTTGGGCGATCTTGGCGCCGGGCACACGATCAAGCTGATCAACAACTTCTTTGCGATGACAACGGCGAACGCCATGTCCGAGGCCTTTGCGATGGCCGATGTGATGGGAGTGGATCGCAAGAAGGTTTACGATGTTATGGCGGCAGGTCCATTGCGGTCGGGCATGATGGATTTCGTCAAAGCCTATGGCGTCGACGGTGACCCCATGCAGCTTGCTTTTGCGGTGAAGAACGGCGCGAAAGACGTGGGATACTATGTGCAGATGGCAAAAGAAGCCGGCGCGGACAGCATCATGTCCCAGTGTGCGCTTAAGGGCCTGAAAGCCGCGATGGCGGACGGTCGCTCGGAGGATATGGTGCCGCAGATGGTGGACTTCTATTCGACGCTTTACAAAGCGTGATCCGATGACACGTGTCGCCTGCATTGGCGAAGCCATGATCGAAATGTCGCTGGACGGCGACACAGCGGCCTTGGGGGTTGCAGGAGATACGTTGAACACGGCGGTCTACCTGAAGCGGAGCGCTCCGGAAATCGAGGTCGACTACATCACACGGCTGGGACGCGACCCGTTTTCGGACCGCATCAAGACGTTTATTGCCTCGGAGGGTATTGGAACTGCTGCGATAGGTGTCGATCCGGTTGCCACGCCGGGGCTTTATGCGATCACTTTGGGCGAAGGCGGGGAACGATCATTTACCTATTGGCGGTCGGCATCGGCTGCGCGACAGTTGTTTGCGGACGGTGATTTTTCCATGCTGGAGGGATATGATCTGGTGTATCTCTCCGGGATTTCGCTGGCCATTCTTCCGCATCCGGTGCGACTTGAATTGATTGCGTATCTGAAGGACGCGGGTGTTCGGGTTGCCTATGACAACAACCATCGCCCGCGCTTGTGGACGGTGAAAGAAGCGCGTGATGTGACGTCGGCGTTCTGGGGGTTTGCCGACATTCCCCTGCCCTCGATTGACGACGAAATAGCCGTGTTTGGTGGAGACAAGGCCGAGGCGCGCGCGCGATTTTCTACTGCACCCGGGTTGGGCGCAATGAAGTGTGGTGCGGACGGTCCCTTTTCAATCGGCGCGCAAGTTGACCAGTCCTATCCGCCCGCCGGCCGGGTGATCGACACCACGTCGGCTGGAGATAGTTTCAATGGTGCCTATCTGGCCGCACGGTTACAGGGCATGACGCAGGCAGAAGCCTTGCGCGCCGGGCATGACCTTGCGGCGAAAGTGGTTGGGTGTCGTGGGGCGATTATTCCGAAAACTGCGATGTAATATCTGACGCGCCTATCAGGTCCAGAACTGCAGCGGTTGGGTTGGGTGTCGAGATGGCACCCGCGAGCGCAACTGCAAGCGGATCGTCAAGCTTCCGGCCGTGCGATGTTTCTTGGGCGATGAAATCTATCCAGGCCTTAACAGCAGCGCATAAATGCGGGGCCGTGAGGTCGGACGCCAGGCGCGCTCGGATGCTATCAATCAGGCGGTAGGGCACCTTTTGTGACCCATCCATAGCGATCTGGCGAAGCTTATGCTCGACATGTATATTGTCAAATCGGTCGAGCAAGGCATCTGCGTAGGTCGAAGCCTCAAAGCGGACTTCTTTGGGCAACGTGGTTGCGGCCTCGTCCATCAAGCCGCGTACGGATTGTCGTAAATCCGGGTCCGCTATTGCCTCGTGAACGAAAGTGAAGCCCGCAAGGCTTCCGGCGTAGGCCAGATACGAATGCGCGCCATTCAGCATCCTGAGTTTCCGCATTTCATAGGGTGCCACGTCTCGCACCCATTGCACGCCAGGCCAATTCGGGCGCATTGAGACGAAGCGATCTTCGATCACCCATTCTTTGTAAGGCTCGCAGCCGACGGCCATGGCATCACCAGTTTTGGTCCTCAACTCGGCCGTGGTTGCTGGGGTAATCCGGTCGACCATCCCGTTTGGAAAGCTGACCTGGCAATGGGTCGTCAGGCCGCTGGTATTTTGAAACTCTTCGATCGCTTGTGCCAGGGCATTGCCGTTCCCAATGCGATTATCGCAGCTGAGGACCGTCACAGGTGCCTTTCGTTTCGCAAGACCGCGCGCGAGAAAACCGATGAACGTGCGCGGACTGTCCGACAAAAGATCGTGCGCAATGTCTGGATCCAAAAGGTCGAGATGACCGTTCGGCAACAGGTGGTATCCCTTCTCGGTAACGGTTGCCGAAATCACCGGAAACCTAGCGTCCGTGATATGATCAAGAACAGTCCTGGGATTTTCACTTCCGACAATAATACTGTCAATTATTCTTATGTCGCGCGGCGCTTGCCCCTGCACTGCCAGGGTGTAGCGGTTGCCCTGCGCGGAGAGCCCGTCTCGCACACCAGACGAGCGTAAGGAGACACCGGTGATTGACCAACCGCCAAGGTCCTGGGTGTAGTCGGCAAGATGTGCGCGAAAGAAGTTTCCGGGGCCGAAATGCAGGATTTGATTCATAGACGGTAGGCCTCGCGTGCCAGATCGACGGCAAGAAGAATTGCGATTTCTTCCGCGTTTCGTCGGTCGAAGTATCCTCGGCGGATCTGCCCTGACAAATGTTCGGCTACGGCCCGGCGCCACAAATCATGGCGCGCAGGTATCGAGAGGAACGCGCGGGTGTCGTCGTTGAAGCCCGCAAGGTTCCAATAGCCTGCTGTTTCTATAACTTGATCGAAGTATCGCGCAATTCCGGCGGGGCTGTCGTGGAACCACCATGGCGGACCGATGCGGAGGCACGGCCAATGGCCCGCCATGGGCGCAAGTTCCCGCGCGTATGTGCTTTCGTCCAAAGTGAAGAGGATCAGGCGGAAGCCCGGTTCATTTCCAACATGGTTCAACAGCCCCGCCAAACCATCCACCCAACTTGTGGCTGTGGGAATATCCGAGCCCTTGTCAGCGCCGAAGATTTTGAAAAGATGCGTGTTTGTGTTGCGCCGGCTGCCTGCATGAAGCTGCATAACCAGCCCGTCTTCGACCGACATTTCTGCCATCACGATCAACATATGACCATGAAACGCACGCGCTTGTGCTTCCGAGGGCGCATTGAGAACCCTTTGAAAGGCAGCTTCAGGATCAGCCAGAATAGCCGTCTGGACGATATCAATTGCGTGATCGGTTGCCGTGGCACCGTTTTGTTTGAAGAGCGCGCGACGCATGCGCAACGCCGCGAGATAGCCGGAATAATTCGTGGTGTCTCTGTGCGTAAGGAGCGCCAGGTTTTCGATGCTGTCTTTAAAGTCCACGTGTTGCGGATCAATCAGAGCATCAGGGCGAAACGTCGGAATGACGCGCCCCTCCCAATCGGACTTTGCGATCGTCTGATGATGAGACAGGTCATCAAGGGCGTTGTCGGTCGTCGCCAGCGCCTCTATCTTGAAACGGCCGAACAGCGCCCGCGGACGGAAGGCAGAGTCTGCCAATTTTTCCGCGATTTCATCGTAAACCTTATCAGCAGTTTCAGGGCCAAGCGGCGTTTCGACGCCAAGCGTTTGTGTCAGCACATACTCAATCCAGAGGCGGCTTGGGGTGCCGAGGAACAAATGCCAGTTATGAGCAAACGTTCGGAAGACGTCTCGTCTGTCGGTGTCGTCGCCTGCGGGTGGGACCCCGAGATCTTCGAGCGGGACCCCTTGAGAATAGAGCATACGAAACACGTAGTGATCCGGGACAACGAGCAGCTCCGCCGGGTCCGAGAACGGCTCATCGGTTGCGAACCATTTTGGATCACAGTGGCCGTGAGGCGAGACAATCGGAAGATCACGGATCGTTTCGTAGAGATGGCGCGCCGTTGGGTCTGTAAGTTCCATCAGGGGTCCGTTCCTTGGTCTTTGTGGTCTTCGCGTCATGAGCCGCAAAATATCACAAGTTTTGCTTGGCGAAGGCCTCTAAAGCTGTAACGCTTTTTGGCACAGGGGGAAATCATGAAGGTTGCTTTGATAGGACATGGGATGGTGTCGGGGACGCATCTAGCCGCCCTATATGACAGTAATTTGGTCAATTTACATGGCATACTAGGGAGTGATGTTGCGCGGGCTCGGACCTTCGGGGGCAATCATTGCGCAGACGCCAAGGTCTATCCGGGGCTGGCGGAGCTTTGCGCGGATACATCACTTGATTTTGCCATTGTGACCACACCGCCAAACGCACGGAAGGACATAGTTGATGCGCTTGTGGATGCGGGTCTTCCCATATTGATGGAGAAGCCAGTTGAACGGACCTTGAAGGCCGCAACCGAGATTGCAGTGCGTTGTAAAACGGGCGGTGTTGTTGCTGGAATAGTGTTCCAACACCGTGTGCGTGAGAGTTCACAGGCCTTGAAGACTGCTATTGCGCGCGGTGATTTAGGCGAATTGGTCGCCGCGGAAATACGCGTGCCGTGGTGGCGTGACCAAGGGTACTACGATCAGGCCGGGCGCGGCACGTATGCCCGCGATGGCGGTGGTGTGGTGATCAGTCAAGCCATCCACACGCTGGATCTGGCGATATGGTTAATGGGACCGGTCGCGACTGTGCAGGCGATGATGGCGACCACTGCTCTCCATGAATTGGAGGCTGAGAATTGGGCGGGGGGGCTTCTACGATTTGCGAATGGCGCGGTTGCAACTTTGACTGCAACGACGTCATTTTATCCGGGCGGGCAAGAGAGTATCCGAGTGCAGGGAACGCGCGCGCATGCGCATCTTGAGGGCGGTGTTCTTACAGTTTCCTATTTGGATGGACGAGTGGAACATCTGGGTGAAACTGCAAGCGGCACCGGCGGCGGGGCGGATCCGATGGCTTTCACCCATGCCTGGCACCAGGCGATCATTGAGGACTTTGCAAACAGCATTGAGGCCAGAAGGGCGCCGCTTTGTACTATGCGGGACGGGCTGCGCGTTCATGCGGTGATCGACGCGATGGAGCGATCCTCGAAGCTGGGGCAAACGGTCGGGGTGGTTGAGATATGACGCTACCTGTTGTCGCCATAGGGCTGGATCATCGACACATTTACGGGATGACCGAAAGTATATGTGCGGCGGGCGCTCATTGCGTTGGCTTTTGGACGGACGGCGCGCCGGGAACGCTTGGCGGCTTCATCGAACGGTTTCCCGATACGCCGCGCTTTGAAGCCTTGGGCGATGCGCTCGGATCAGGCGCAAAGTTAGCTTTGATATCTGCCGTTCCAGCGGACCGTGCCACTTTGGCAATACGGGCCATGGACGCAGGCATGGATGTGATGGTCGACAAGCCGGGGTGTACGACCTTTGAACAGCTTGGGGCAATCCGCGCCTGTGTTGCGCGGACCGGGCGGATTTGGTCAGTGAATTTTTCGGAACGCTTTGAGACCCGGTGTTCGACCCTTGCGAGTGAGTTGGTGGAGGCGGGAGAGATCGGGCGGGTTATTCAGACGGTTGGACTTGGGCCGCACCGGCTTAACCGCGCGACGCGGCCGCCATGGTTCTTTAAGCGTGATCGCTATGGCGGTATTTTGACGGACATTGCATCTCATCAGATCGATCAGTTTCTGCATTACACGGGGGCGGCTGACGCCGAGGTCACCCACGCTTTTGTCGCCAATCGTGGCAATCCGGATAAGCCCGGATTGCAGGATCTTGGGGAGCTGAATTTGCGCTCGGACACCGCAAGCGGCTATATTCGCGTGGACTGGTTTACGCCCGATGCCTTGCCGAATTGGGGCGATGGGCGACTGACAATTCTCGGTACCGAGGGCTACATCGAGCTTCGCAAATATGTCGATGTTGGCGGACGCACGGGCACCGATAGTGTGGTTCTGGTCAATGGAACGCGGTGCGAGACGTTGGACGCGCGGGACGCCGGATTGCCTTATTTTTCGAGGCTGCTTGGTGACATCGAAAACCGAACGGAGACTGCCATGTCACAGGCCCATTGCTTTACGGTGATGCGGCTTGCTCTTGCCGCGCAAGCCAAGGCAGAGGGGGCGACCACATGATCTGCGCTGCTATTTTAGGGGCGGGGATCGGGGTGCAGCACCTTGAAGCCTATCGCGCTTTGTCGGATCGATTTCAGGTCAGTTTGATCGTCGATCGTGACGCCGCGCGAGCGCGGGCCATGGATGCATCAATTGAATGGTCCGGCGAGATTGAGGTCGCGATCAGCGATCCAGAAATTGATTTGATCGATATTTGCCTGCCGCCGCATTTGCACGTTCCCGTGGCGTTGGACGCCTTGGCTGCGGGAAAGCACGTGATTTGCGAAAAACCTATTGCAACATCGATGGCGGATATTGCGCGTCTGCGGGTCGCAAGCGAAGCAACGGGCGCACAGCTTTTCCCGATCTTTCAGTATCGCTTTGGCCCCGCGATTGCGGCCCTGAAAACGATGATTTCGAACGGGTCGACCGGTGCGCCACAAGTCGCGGCGCTTGAGACGCACTGGTCGCGGGACGCCGCATATTATTCAGAGCCCTGGCGCGGAACATGGGTTGGTGAACAGGGTGGCGCCATTCTGGGGCATGCAATCCATACTCACGATTTGCTGACCTATCTATTGGGTCCTGTCGCGCAATTGTCTGCCGCCATCGCGACGCGGGTTAATCCAATAGAGACCGAAGATTGCGCCGCAATTTCGTTCCAGATGGCAAACGGTGCGCTTGCAACAAGCTCGGTCACGTTGGGTGCGGCGGTGGATGAAACACGGATTCGGCTGGTGTTTGAAAACCTGACGGCGACCTCTGGATGGGTGCCATACGCGCCCGCCACCGGGACATGGCGTTTTGAGGCCAGAGATCCTGCACTTCAACCCAAACTCGACGCCATTGTGCAAGCAACAGCGCGCGCTAGGGCCGGGTATGTTGGCGCATTTGACGCGATTGCAGACGCCCTTCAAGGCACCCCCGGCCATGAAGTGACGTTTGCGGACGGGGCTGCTTCAATCGAACTTGTCACGGCAATTTATGCCTCTGCAAGAACCGGCGTGCGCACGACACTTCCGTTGTCGAAGGATCATGCCTTCTTTAACGGATGGCTGCCCGATCAGACTGTGTAGTTAAGACCAAGCCGCCCGCCGTCGACGTAGATTGTCTCGCCAGTGATATAGCTGGCTTTTTTCGAGCAGAGGAAGGCAACGACATCACCGATTTCGCGGGCTGTTCCGGGGCGTTTTAGCGGGGTGCGAGACATGGCGGTTTTCATGGCTTCTGGGTTTGCGTTCACCCCCGCCATCATTTCGGTGTCAATTGACCCCGGCCCCACTGCATTGACCCGTATGTTGTGCGGCGCCAGCGCCAAGGCCGCGACTTTGGTCAGTTGCATAACGCCGCCCTTTGACGCGCAATAGGCCGGGATCGCGGGAATTGCGACCTGAGCATTGATCGACGACATGTTGACGATCGCGCCTTCGATCCCGTGCTCGACCATGGCGCGGCCAGCGCGCTGCGTGGCGACGAACACGCCGCGAAGGTTGACGCCTATGACCCGGTCAAACGTCGCAAGATCGTAGCTCAAAAATTCCCCCGCAGCGGCAATGCCTGCGTTGTTGACCAGTGCCGACACCGGGCCGTACTCGGCCTCGATCTCGTCGAACATCGCCAAGACCTGATCCGCGTCGCCCATGTCGCACACGAGCCCCGCCAGCGCGCCAAGTTTGGTCGCGGCCTCTGCCACGCCGTCGACTTTGATGTCGGCCAGGATCACGCGGAACCCTTCCTCCATCAGAGCCTCCGCAGAAGCATATCCGATGCCTTGTGCGCCGCCGGTCACGAGAGCGATGGGAGTGTCGGTCATTGGGTGTTCCTTTTTTGAACGCGGTCAGCCCGCATCGTCGTTTACCGAGATAAAACGCGCTTTTGGCGATGGTGCAATAGGGGGGCGTCCGAGGCTGGCGTCTAGCGGATGAGGATAGCGCGAAAATCGTTCACATTGGTGCCTGTCGGACCCGGTGCGAAGAGGTCGTCGATGGCATCGAAGGCGCCCCATGCGTCGTGGGCAGACAGGATGGCGGCGGGGTCTTTGCCCGCCTGCCTGATCCGGCTCCAGGTGGAGCCGTCGGCGAAGGCACCGGCGTTGTCTTCGGAGCCGTCGATACCGTCGGTGTCTGCCGCAAGTGCGCTGATGTTTTGTCCTTCGATGCCGCGCGCAAAGGCCAGAAGGAATTCCGTGTTGCGGCCCCCGCGTCCTCCCGCATTTCGGATCGTTACGGTCGTTTCACCACCCGACAGGATCACAACTGGCGGCGAAAATGGCCGATTGCGCTGGCGGACTTCGCGCGCGATGGCGGCGTGGACCTGCCCCACGTCTCGGGCCTCGCCTTCGATGGCGTCTGATAAGATGACAGGCGTGATACCAGCGGCCTTTGCTGCGCGGGCGGCGGCTTCGAGTGACAAAGATGCCGAGGCGATCACGAAAACCTCATTTTTCGCAAAGGTTTCTTCAGAGGGATGCGGCGGTTGGCCAAGGTCGGACGCAAGATGGTGGCGGATCGTTTCGGGCAATGCGATGCCGTAGGCCGCTATATGATTAAGAGCGTCGGCGCGTGTCACGGTATCGGGAACCGTCGGGCCAGAGGCGACCTGTGCGGGGTCATCCCCCGGCACGTCCGACACAACAAGGCTTATGACGCGCGCCGGGTGCGCGGCGGCGGCAAGACGCCCGCCTTTGATCTTGCTCACCTGTTTTCGGATCGCGTTCATCACTGAGATCGGCGCGCCGGACGCCAGCAGGCATTCGTTCAACGCGGCTTCATCGGCAAGCGTCATGCCGTCCGGCGGCGCGGGCAACAGGGCCGACCCGCCACCGCATATCAACGCGATCACAAGATCGTCCGGACCGAGGTTCGAGACCGCGGCAAACAAGGCCGCGGTCGCGTCCATGCCCGCTGCGTCAGGCACCGGATGCGAAGCTTCCAGCACCCGGATCGACCGGGTGGGGGCCGCATACCCGTATCGGGTGACCACGACGCCTTCGACTTTTGTGGGCCAAAGGTCCTCGAAGGCAGCAGCCATTTGTGCCGCGCCTTTGCCCGCGCCGATGACAATCGTCCGCCCTCTCGGCGGCTTTGGTAGAACGCAGGCCAGCGCGCGTTTTGGATCAGCGGCGGCAACGGCGGCTTCGAACAGGTCGATCAGGAAGGGTTTGTCATCTTTGATGCTCATTTCAGTTTTCTACCGCCCATCGAGGGAAAAGGTATTGCGATTACGTCGCCGGATCGCTTTTCTCGACCGGGCCGCCCTGCTTTTGCCAAGTCGAGAACCCGTCTTTCAGATGCGCGGCTTTGAAGCCCATATCCTGAAGAGTGGCCACCGTCAGCGCCGAGCGCCATCCGCTCGCGCAGTGGAAGACAAAGGTTTTGTCTTGTCCGAAAACCTCTTTGAAATAAGGGCTGTCGGGGTCTATCCAAAATTCGACCATACCGCGCGGGGCATGCACACTACCGGGGATAAAGCCGCTTCGTTGCCGTTCGCGAATGTCACGGATGTCGACGACGACGACGTCAGGATCGCCAAGTCGCGCGATCAGGTCAGGTGTGGCAACTTCCTCGATGCGCGCGCGGGCGGCGGCAACAAGGTCTGCCGATGATTTCAAAAGTTTCGCCACAACGGACCATCCATGACTGTTTGCTTTCACGACTTGATCGCACGGACCAAGCCGTCCTGCCAAGCAGGAAGGCTGCTTAAACCAGTGTCTTCATCCACCCAAGGGTCGCCTCCGTCGGACCACCTGGTTTGTACTCTGCGCCCAGGGGCATTGCCCATCCAACCGCATCAAGTTCGCGGAAAACGTGGGAATAGTTGATCTCGCCGTGATCGGGTGCGCCGCGATCGGGTACTGCCGCGAACTGGACATGCCCGATAACGGTCTGCAGCGCCTTGAAACGCGTGATGACGTCGCCCTCGTTGCGGCCGACATGATAGCAATCAAACATCAGCTTAAGGTTTTCGGCGTTCACCTCGTTCATGATTACCACGGCCTGATCGGTATTTCGCAGGAAATACTCCGGGGCATCGTTCCGGTTCAGTGGCTCGATCAGAATGGTTATTTGTGACGGTGCTGCCTGCGCGCAGGCATAGCCGAGGTTTGCCACAAACGTCGCATGAGCGCTTGGGCCCTGGGCGTTGCCAGCCATCACGTGAACCGCTTTCGCGCCAACCGCTAAGGCGTATTCCAACGCCTGATCAATCGCTGCGCGCGCTTGGGTTTCGCGATCCGGCAGGGCCGACAATCCGTTCTCACCTGCAGCTGTATCGCCGCGCGAAGTATTTAATCCCAGCATTGGAAGCCCAGTCGCATCAAGGGCCGACAGCACATCTTCGGGCGGGGTTTCATAGGGCCAGTGGCATTCGACGGCGACGAAGCCGGCAGCGTGGGCGGCAATGATCGCCCTTGGCAAGGACAGGTCAGTCCAGAGAAACCCAAGATTTGCAGAAAAGCGCGGCATGATACGGAACACCCCCAGTTTGTGTGGTTTGACGTTTGTCTTCGCATGCCAGTTACGGGGCTGTCTATCCATCGCAATTGATTGGTTCTGAGCGAAAATTGCCTTCTTACAAACTTTGAGGTAATGTCAGTCAACAAAAAGAAAAACATCCTGAGGTAGAATTTTTGATGCTAGAACGCCTTAAAGGGGCATGGGACGCATACGTCTGGCCATGGCTACACGGCCCAACGCGCCTGCAGGTTGCGGCGCTCTGTTATCGGCGTGACGGCAAGGCCAATAAGATCCTATTGATCACAAGTCGCGACACTGGTCGTTGGATCATCCCAAAGGGGTGGCCGATTGATGGCCTGAACGACCCCGAGGCTGCCAAACAGGAAGCTTGGGAAGAAGCGGGCGTGTCGAAGGGCAGTATGAGCGACGAAGCCATTGGGCACTATACCTATCGAAAATCGCTTGATGACGGTCTGGATATTCCTGTGAAAACAATGGTTTTCCCTCTGATCGTCGAAGAAATAAGTGACGAATTTCCTGAAGCAGATCAACGCGAGCGCAAATGGGTCAGCCAGGGCGAGGCTGCGAATATGGTCGACGAGCCAGAGCTGCAATCCATTTTGCGCGCGCTTTAAGTCGTCCGCCTTTCTTAGCTATCGTCGTTCTTAGCTTACGACGGGCAGCGAACGTGCCTCGTACTCAAAGCTGATTTCCGCGCCCGTCGCCGGATCTTGCATGGTGGCGCGAAACCTTGAGGCGGCGCGAACGCCGCCGATAGCCGCGAAGGTTCCGCACAACATTGCCGAGCCAGCTTGGAGATCGATGGCGGTGATAAGCGCCTCCAGCGGCCTGATCTGACCGAGATGCCCGTCCTGATAGAGAACCCAGTCGCCGTTTTCGTGGATCCAGGATTGAATGGTGATGGTCTCCAAACGATCCGCAACCCTGGCGTAATCCCAAAGCGTTGCCGCGCAGGGCTTGGCACAGATTTGCTTTGAGGCGGCCACAGACGTCGCCTCAAGCTGGCGGTCGGTATGATCCGAGCCAAGGCCCAGCCAAAGCGTCCCGCCGTGTCGCACAATCATAGGTTCAGCTTCGCCAGACGACGCATCCCCCAGCACTTCGATGAGCGGGTCGGTGGTCAAAAGGTCGTTCGAGACACGGTAGAACAAGGGCACCTTCGACGGTGGCGCAACCCCGATTGCCGCCAGTTCGTCGATGTGGTGTTGCACGGCTTTCGCATCACGTCCGGTCCAGCCCGCAACGATCAAATGCTCGACCTCAAAGTTGAAGGAGCTATTTTCGGTATTGAAATGCATCTCGTGGTCCTCGAACGTGGGTGACAGGGGCGAAACTGAGCGCAAGCGCGGGTGCTGTCCAGCGGAATTGCCCAAATCAAATACGGCGGGAGTAGCACAATGACGTTCGAGCAGTTGAAGACGTTCTATTGGGTCGCCCGGTTGGGCGGGTTTCGCCGCGCGTCAGAACAACTGAGCCTGTCACAACCGGCAATTTCCACCCGCGTCAGCACATTAGAAAGCGAACTTGGCGTCGTTTTGTTCGAGCGCACGCCAAAGGGTGTGGCATTGACCAAATCGGGGACGATGCTATTGGGCTACGCCGAACAAATGCTGTTTGTGCAGGAAGAGATCGTAAAGCGCGTCGCCAACCCGTCCAAGATCGAAGGGCTGTTTCGGATCGGATCGTCCGAGACAATTGCACAGGCCTGGTTGCCGGAATTTCTGAAAGCATTCAGCAACGAATATCCACGTGTGAACATTGATCTGACGGTCGATATTTCCGGAAATCTGCGTAACAGCTTGTTACAACAGGATATTGACCTGGCGTTCTTGATGGGGCCGGTTTCAGAATTTACTGTGGAAAACGTTGATCTGCCCAAATTTGATCTGCATTGGTACAAGGCGAAAGGTAGCGGGCCTGTCGATTTGCAAGCGATCCCGGTGATCTCATATGCCGCAAAAACACGCCCCTATCGCGAGTTGATGGCTGAGTTGTCGCGGCGCATCGGACCCAACGTGCGGATCTATTCATCGGCGTCGCTTTCGGCCAGTTTGCAGATGATTGCGGCAGGGATTGCGGTCGGGCCCTATCCTCAGGCGTTGGCGTCGGGCTTGCTATCTTTGGAGCGCATTGAGGAGTTCGATCCCGGCTTCCAGCCTAGTCCTTTGGCATTCACGGCCTCGTATCTTGGCGAACCTCGCAGCGTTTTGGCTGAACGCGGGGCCGAAATTGCACGGGAGATTGCGCATTCCTGGGGCAAGGATAATGCTGGCTAGCCTATCACTAATTTCTATCAATATTGATCCAAAATGATAATTTGAGATAAAGTATCGACCATGCAATCCTTTTGCTATGGGATCAAAGGGTGTGGGGATGTCTTCGGACACGACAATTTATCAAGACCTGCGCGGGCTGTCGGCGCGCGAGGTACGCATGGCAATCCGCGAGGGACGCTATGATCGTCACACCGCGGGGTTGGCCGCTGGAAAGCTGCAGTGCAATCTTGCGATCCTGCCGGAAGCCCATGCTCTCGACTTTCTGCGATTTTGCCAACGCAATCC
>NZ_CALJXO010000035.1:0-7355 GCF_937988555.1 uncultured Boseongicola sp.
GGTCTGATGAAGAAATACGCTGAAGAAATTGCGGGCCTGATTGAGGATGCTGGCATGAAGGATATGCCGGTTGGCGTGGATTACGCCGAAACGGCGATGTTCCACGCCCTGCAAGAGGCGGGCCTGAATGTTGTCGACGGACAGCAGGTCATGCTGTCGGCCCGTGAGATCAAGAACTGGGACGAAATTCAGCTTCTGACGCAGGCGGCCGCAATGGTCGACGGCGTATACCACATGATCTACGAAGAGCTGAAGCCAGGTGTGCGTGAGAACGACATTGTCGCCCTGTCTAACAAGATGCTCTACGAGATGGGCAGTGATGATGTAGAGGCGATCAACGCCATTTCGGGCGAGCGTTGCAACCCACACCCGCACAATTTTACAGACCGCTATTTCCGCCCTGGCGACCAGGCGTTCTTTGATATTCTTCAAAGCTATCAGGGATATAGAACGTGTTATTACCGCACCTTCAACATTGGTCGCGCGACGCCAGTGCAGAACGATGCGTATGTCAAGGCGCGTGAATGGCTGGATCTGGCCATCGATCGGATCAAACCGGGTGTCTCGACCGACAAGGTGGCCGAAGTTTGGCCCACCGCTGAAAGCCTTGGCTTCCCAGATGAGCTATCGGCGTTCGGCCTTCAGTTTGGCCACGGCCTAGGTCTTGCGCTGCACGAGCGCCCCATCATTAGCCGCGCGGTCAGCTTCGAGAACCCGATGGAGATTCAGACTGGCATGGTCTTTGCGCTGGAAACCTACTGCCCGGCGAAAGATGGCTATTCCGCTGCCCGGATTGAGGAAGAGGTCGTGGTGACGGACACTGGCTGCGAGGTAATCTCGCTCTTCCCCGCCGAAGAGCTTCCCATCGCCAACCGCTACTGATTACTCCCTAACTGCCTGGCTCCCTGTTTATGGGGGCCGGGCCCTTTTTTGAGAGCCATGCCATGAGCCCTGCGAAGAAAAAGACCAACAGCGAGGACTATCTGCGCATGTATCGCCAGATGGTTCGGATCCGCACATTTGAAGACAACGCCAACCAGCTGTATCTGTCGGCCAAAATGCCGGGCTTAACGCATATGTATTCCGGAGAGGAGGCCGTCGCGGTCGGCATCTGCGAGGCGCTAGAAACCACTGATAAAATCACATCAACGCACCGGGGGCACGGTCATTGCGTCGCTAAAGGCGCCGCTTTCAAGGAAATGTTTTGCGAACTTCTGGGCAAGGAAGAAGGCTACTGCCGCGGCAAGGGTGGCTCGATGCATATCGCCGATCAGTCTAATGGCAACCTTGGCGCCAACGCCATCGTTGGCGGCTCCATGGGCATCGCCACCGGGGCGGCGTTTACCTCCAAACTTCTCGGTAAGGACGATGTCGCCGTCTGCTTTTTCGGCGACGGAGCCACGGCGCAGGGTCTGATGTATGAGGTCATGAACATGGCTGCACTTTGGAAACTGCCGGTGATTTATGCTTGCGAAAACAACGGATACTCCGAATACACCAAAACCGAAGAAATCGCCGCAGGTTCTATTACCGCCCGTGCGGAAGCCTTCGGCATTGAGGCACATCAGGTAGATGGGCAAGACGTGCTTGCCGTCAACAAACTGACGACCGATCTTGTCGCCCGCGCGCGCAAGGGCGAAGGCCCGTTTTTTATGGAATTGATGACCTACCGCTATCACGGCCACCACGTGGGTGACATCAATCGCGAATACTACCGCTCCAAGGAGGAAGAGAAGGATTGGAAGGAAAACCGCGATCCGATCATCCGCTTCCGCGCCTATCTGGTGGAGGAAGGCCTGGCGACTGAGGACGAGATCGTCGCGATGAACGACGAAATCTCCGCCGATGCAGACGCTGCCGTCAAATATGCGCTCGACGCCAAATATCCTGATGCTTCGGAGGTGGATATGCATGTCTTCACCGACATCAAACACGCGCTTGCCTGAGGAGAAGACAATGAGAGAGATCACCCTATCCCAGGCCGTCAACGAAGCCCTGGCAGAAGAAATGCGCCGTGATGAAACCGTCTTTATTATAGGTGAGGACGTGGCCGAAGCAGGCACGCCGTTCAAAGTATTGTCCGGCCTTGTCGAAGAGTTCGGCACCGGTCGCGTTGTCGATACGCCTATAGCGGAGCCGGGTTTTATGGGAATTGCCGTGGGCGCAGCAATGACAGGTACGCGCCCCGTCGTGGATCTGATGTTTGGCGACTTCATTTTTCTGATCATGGATCAGCTGTGCAATCAGGCCGCCAAGACGCACTACATGTCCGGTGGAAAGTTGAGCGTACCACTTGTCCTGCGCACGAACATGGGTGCAACGCGCCGCTCGGCAGCACAGCATAGCCAATCGCTGCACGCGCTTGTGGCACATATACCCGGACTTAAGGTCGCCATGCCATCGTCGGCCTATGAGGCAAAGGGCCTGATGAAAACAGCGATCCGTGACAACAATCCTGTCGTCATTTTCGAAGACAAACTGATGTATCAGGACAAGGCCCCTGTGCCGGAGGAAGAATTCCTTATCCCCTTCGGCGAGGCCAACATCAAACGTTCAGGCTCTGACATAACGCTGATCGGCACGTCCTCGATGGTGCAGGTCGCAGAAAAAGCCGCCGACATTCTCGCCGCAGAGGGCATCAGTGCCGAAGTCATCGACCCGCGGACCATTGTCCCACTCGACATGGATACCATCAATGCAAGTGTGCGTAAGACAAGCCGCTGCATTGTCATTGACGAGGGTCACCAGTCGTTTGGGGTGACATCCGAAATCGCCGCGCGGATCATGGAACAATCGTTCTACCACCTCGATGGCCCCGTCATCCGCATGGGCGCAATGGACGTGCCGATCCCGTTTAGCCCAGCATTGGAAGACGTTACCGTTCCTACGCCAGAAGGTGTCGCAGAAAAGGCGCGGATGCTGGTCGCGGGGGAGATGATCGATGCCGCTTGACGTCATCATGCCAGCACTCGGTATGGCGCAAGACACCGGAAAATTGGTGCAATGGCTCAAGCAACCGGGTGATCCAGTAGCAACTGGGGACCTATTGTTTGAGGTTGAAACCGATAAAACTGTCATGGAAGTTGAGGCGCAGGCCGACGGCTTCCTGACGCAAGTCAGCGCAGGCGACGGCGAGGATGTGCCGGTAGGGCAGGTCATCGCGGTCATTAGCGCCACGGCGGATAACGCTTTGGCTGCCCCGGCTGCCGCAGCACCTGTCGCAGCCCCTGAATTGACACCTGAGCTGACGTCAGCCGTGCCAACCGCACCCGTGGCTGCAGCCCCAGAGTCGAGCGATGGCCGTATCCTTGCCTCGCCTAAAGCCCGTCGCTTGGCAGCCGAAGAAGGCCTCGACCTTGGCCAGCTTGCCAATGCCGGGGTGTCAATGCCGTACCACGTATCTGACCTGATGACGCTGCGCAGTATACCAAGCGCCGCGGCACCGGGGCAGCCGGGCATCATGGTCGTGGCAAAGCAGATCACTGCGCGTTGCAGCCAGAAAGGCGCGCGCGACTTCATTGACTGGATGCAAGCTGACGGTGCAATCAAGATCCCACCAAACGCGCTGTTTGCAAGCTTTGCTGCCGGTGCTTTCCGTGCGGCAACAGAAGCCGCGACCGTTGTCGTGCACGTCTCTGATCCTGACGGCGACGGTGCGTATTTGCGCAACCCCGACTTCACCCGGCTGTCCGTTACACCTCAGGAAACTGAAGAAGACGCGACGCTGGTTCTTCATAATCTGTGTGATAGCTTTCTGACGTCGCTGCGGTTAGGCGACGCGGGTTTGCCTACCCTGAGCATCGGGGCGGATGGGGATAGCTACCTTATGACTTTCGACTTCGGCAACGACCATTTGGAAGACGCCCAAGCCATTGCTTTTGTCTCAGGCCTCGCGCGGCGTCTTGCCGACCCGCTGCATCACCTCGTTTAGGATACGACCAGCATGGAACACACCAATCTCTACATAAACGGCACATGGGTCGAAGGCGCAGAAAAAACCCGCTTTGACGTGATTAATCCCGCAACTGAAGAAGTGCTAGCCTCTGTCGCCTCTGCCGAGGTCGCCGATGCCGACGCCGCGCTTGATGCAGCGGAGGCCGCGATGGCGCTTTGGGCCGCACAGACTCCGCGCCACCGCTCTGAAGTGTTGCGCAAGACCTGGGAACTGATGACCGGCCGTCTGCCGGAATTTGCCCGTCTGATCACGCTGGAAAACGGCAAAGCCCGAACGGACGCGATGGGCGAGGCTGCCTATGCCGCTGAGTTCTTCCGCTGGTTCGCCGAAGAGGCAGTCCGCGCCGACGGAATGATCACCCATGCCCCAGCCTCAGGTGCGCGGATCATTGTGCAGCACAAACCGGCTGGTCTGGCCGTACTTGTAACGCCATGGAACTATCCTGCGGCCATGGGAACCCGCAAAATTGCGCCGGCCTTAGCTGCTGGATGCGCTGTCATTATCAAACCAGCATCTGAAACGCCCTTGACCATGCTCGCGCTGATGCCGTTGCTCGAGGAAGCAGGTGTGCCTAAAGGCCTCGTCAATGTCCTGCCTTCCCGCAAGACCGGTGCGTTGGTCGATCACTTGCTGCACGACCCGCGCGTACGTGTGGTCAGCTTTACGGGCTCCACGGCTGTGGGTCGCAAGTTGCTGAGCTCTGCTGCCGCACAGGTCTTGAAACCCGCGATGGAGCTGGGCGGCAACGCACCTCTGATCGTGTTCGAAGACGCCGATCTGGATGTCGCCGTCGAGGGCACTATGCTCGCCAAGATGCGCAATCTTGGCGAGGCTTGCACGGCCGCAAACCGCATCTATGTGCATGACAACGTCAAGGCCGCCTTTGTCGAAAAGCTGAGTGCCTCCATGTCGGCATTGAAGGTTGGCGACGGTCTGGACCCAAGCGTGGATGTCGGCCCGCTGGTGAATGCCGAGACCTGCAGCAAGGTTGCTGAATTCGTCGAGGACGCGGTTTCAAAGGGCGCGACGCTTCATTGCGGTGGAACCAAACCTGACGGCAAAGGCTTCTTTTACCCGCCTACAGTTTTGTCCGATGTCCCCGCCAATGCCGACTGTGTCAACGACGAGATCTTTGGTCCCGTCGCGGCCATTCAAGGCTTCACCGATCAGGAAGATGTGATTGCCTGTGCCAATGACACCGAGTATGGGTTGGTCGCATATGTCTTCACCGAAGACATGAAGCGCGGCATGCAGGTTTGCGAACGGCTGGATTACGGCATGGTTGGCCTCAACCGAGGCCTCGTCTCGGACCCCGCAGCCCCGTTTGGCGGCACCAAACAATCCGGCTTGGGACGCGAAGGCGGGCACGAAGGCATGCTAGAATTTATGGAAACGCAATACATATCCGCAAGTTGGTAACCAAGGAGCGGGCGCCTGCCTCAACCAATTGCAATCGCCAGCACATCGTCATCCACATGCGCAAGATACTGCTCAAAATTGTCAGAGAACATATTCACAAGTTTCCGTGCAGCAACATCGTAAGCTGCACCATCCGACCAAGTCCCCCGTGGATCCAACAAAAAACTTTCCACACCTGAAACCGAGTTTGGAACCTCAAAGCCAAAATTAGGGTCCCGTCGAAAGCTGCTTTCATTGAGCGAGCCATCTAGTGCCGCACTTAGCAGTGCTCGCGTGGCCGTAATAGGCATGCGGTTGCCTTTTCCGTACGCTCCTCCTGTCCAGCCAGTGTTCACCAACCAGCAGTTTGCGCCATGTGACGCGATCTTGGAGCGCAGCAATTTACCATAGACCTCTGGGCGGCGCGGCAGGAACGGTGCGCCGAAACAAGTCGAGAAAGTTGGCTCGGGCTCAGTCACACCGCGTTCGGTGCCTGCGACCTTCGAGGTGAATCCCGACAGAAAATGATACATCGCCTGAGCTGGCGTCAGTCGTGCGACAGGCGGTAGAACGCCAAAAGCATCACAAGTCAGCATGATAATGTTCTTAGGGTGCCCCCCCAAACCGCTGTCCGATGCGTTCGAGATAAAATCCAACGGATAGGCAGCCCGCATGTTCGCGGTCAGGCTGTCATCGGTATAATCAAGCGCTTTGGTCCGCGGATCGCAGACCATATTTTCGATGACTGTCGAGAACATCGTCGTCGTGGCGAAGATCTCCGGTTCTGCCTTGGCGGATAGGTTGATTGTCTTCGCGTAGCATCCGCCTTCAAAATTGAAGGTGCCGCGGTCTGACCAACCGTGTTCATCGTCTCCGATCAGGACACGCTTTGGGTCCGCAGAGAGCGTAGTCTTGCCAGTCCCGGACAGCCCAAAGAAAATCGCGGTGTCAACAGGATTAGCCTCAGCGTGGTTGGCCGAACAATGCATCGGCATCACGCCTTTTTCAGGCAGAAGGTAGTTCAGCAGGGTGAAAACCGCTTTCTTGTTTTCGCCAGCATATTCGGTTCCGGCGACCAGGATCAGCTTCTTTTCGAAATTAAAGGCAATCACGGTCTCCGTCCGGCAGCCGTGGCGTTTTGGATCGGCAAAGAAGCTGGGGCAGTTCACAAGCGTGAAGTCGGCGGCAAAACCATCGAGTTGTTCTGGTTCTGGCCGGATTAACAAGTGACGGATGAATAGGTTGTGCCATGCCAGTTCCGACACGATCCGGACTCCAATTTGATAGCGTAGGTCGGCCCCGGCGAGGAGGTCTTGGACGAAATAGTCCTTGTCAGCCATATGCGCGCGCATGTCGTCATGAAGGTTTTCAAACGCTTCAGAAGTCATCCGGGCGTTGGCATCCCACCAGATTGCATCCTCGGTGGCCTCAGAAACAACGATGTGTTTGTCTTTTGGCGACCGGCCGGTGAATTTGCCGGTATTCACCATCAGCGTACCGCCCTGACCCAATTCGCCCTCGTCACGGCGCAGCGCATGAACCACAAGATCAGGTTCTGTTGCGTTATAATAGACTGCCCTCAGCCCCGAGAAACCTTGTTTATCTAATGTAAATTCTGGGTTTACGCGGCCATGGTCCATCGAATCTGCCCTTCACTGGTTATCCTGCTTACTGGCTAGCCCGGGAAATTTTTCAATAAAAGCAATAGCTTCAGATGTTAGCGCAAACAATCGATGTTATCGCTATCATCGGAAACGGATCGTTGTCGCTGGATGAATTATGGCGCGTTAGCCCGCCTTCCCCAAGTAGTCCGATGTTTTCGCGCTTCTGGAAGCCACTAATGTGTTATGTTTCAGCATGTTAATTGGGTTGAAGGCGGCAGATCATGGATCACCCAAAGGGTGCAGGCGAAACGGGAAATGTTCGGCTTGGATTTGACCGTCGCGTGCGGCTGGAATTTCATGGATCAAAGATCAGTTCGGACGGTGGTCTGCTGTTGTTT
>NZ_CALJXO010000036.1:0-17537 GCF_937988555.1 uncultured Boseongicola sp.
AAAGGCGGCACCCATCGGTCAGCAACGCAACTTTCCATAGCCAATTTGCCCCCTTTGGGACAGTGAATGTATCGACGAACCACTGATCCGATAGCGTAAACAATAAAAAGGGCGCCCCTTTCGGAACGCCCTCGAATTGACTGCCGATTCTGTCAGCCCTAGCCCTTCTTTAGAACGCGATTCCCCAAAAGCTCAGCGATCTGCACTGCGTTCAAAGCCGCGCCCTTGCGCAGATTGTCACTGACGCACCAGAAGTTCAGCCCGTTGTCGATCGTGCTGTCCTGACGGATACGGCTGACGAACGTCGCAAACTCACCGACACATTCAATCGGTGTGACATAGCCACCGTCTTCGCGCTTATCGATAACCATGATACCCGGACTTTCGCGCAGGATATCCCGTGCCTCGTCCTCATCGAGAAACTCTTCGGTCTCGATATTAATCGATTCCGAATGACCGACAAACACCGGTACCCGTACGCAGGTCGCCGTGACCTTGATGGACTTGTCGATGATCTTCTTCGTCTCAGCGACCATCTTCCACTCTTCTTTGGTGGAACCATCATCCATGAAAACATCAATATGCGGGATCACGTTAAACGCGATCTGCTTAGTAAAGGTCTTTGGCGGCTTGTCGTCGGTCGGATTGTAGATGCTCTTGGTCTGATCCCAAAGCTCATCAGTCCCTCCTTTGCCGGCGCCGGACACAGATTGATATGTGCTGACAACGACCCGCTTGATCGTTGCGCGATCATGCAAAGGCTTCAGAGCGACAACCATCTGCGCGGTCGAGCAATTCGGATTGGCGATGATATTCTTCTTTGAATATCCCTCAATCGCGTCTGGGTTAACCTCGGGAACGATCAACGGAACAGCCGGATCATAGCGGTAGAGCGATGAGTTATCGATTACGACACAGCCCACTTTCGCAGCCTTCGGCGCATAAATCTTCGTCGCATCCGATCCGATGGCAAACAATGCCATGTCGAACCCGGTGAAATCGAACGTTTCAAGGTCTCTCGTTTTAAGCGTCTTGTCCCCATAGCTGACCTGAGTGCCAATCGATTTGCGGCTCGCAAGAGCCACAACTTCATCGGCAGGGAACTGGCGCTCGGCCAGGATATTCAGCATTTCGCGACCCACGTTGCCCGTGGCGCCGACAACGGCGACCCGATAACCCACAGTAACCTCCATCATGTCATTGAACGCGCGGGCTATAGACCCGTTGGGGGCCATGCGAAAGGGGCAAAGGGGTCACAGGGCCTTATTCGGCTATGAAACTTGCTGATATGCGCCATCAATCGCCCAAACCCGGCACCGCTATTGAATATCGCCCCTGTCTCTGAAAACTGTGGAGCCATGACAAAAGACCTCCCCTACCGCCCCTGCGCAGGCGTCGTCCTTGTGAACAAAGATGGCCTGATCTTCACCGGCGAACGCGTCGACACCCCTGGTGCCTGGCAAATGCCACAAGGCGGGATCGACGACGGTGAAAGCTTTGAAGACGCCGCCTTGCGCGAACTTCACGAAGAAACTGGCCTGCCCGCAAAGTGCGTAACAGTCGAAGCGATCATGCCGGACTGGGTGACTTATGATTTGCCCGAACACCTGCTCGGCAAGATGTGGAAAGGCCGCTACCGCGGGCAAAAGCAGAAATGGGCCCTGCTCAGGTTCCAAGGACACGACAGCGATATAGATCTCACAGCGCACGATGTTGAGTTCGCCCGGTGGCGCTGGTCCACAGTCGACGAGGTGCTGGCCGACATCGTCCCGTTCAAACGCGACGTTTACGCCAAGGTCATCGCCGCCTTCCGCGATCGATTGGAGCCCGTTGTATGAAAACCGTCATCCTCGCCCTTCTATCCCTTGCCATTGCAAGCCCCGCCCTCGCGCTGTCCTGTATGGCCCCCGACGCGGTTCGCCTTTACGAACAAGCCCGCGACAGCGAAGACACCTTTGTCGCCGTGCGTGGCCGCATCGATCTGAGCGAACCCGCCCGAGCCCCAGATCCGGACACGGAAACTCCCGCCACAACCCATGCCGTCATGAGTGGTTATGCCCTGACCAGCCATGGTTTCGGAGCAGTCTTCAATCGCCCGATACAAATCGAAGCCACGTGTTTTGGCCCTTGGTGCGGCAGTGCCGAAGGGTTCGAGGGCGAGCAACTTGCTATGCTGAAAGTGGGTGACGACACCGCCTACACACTCGCCGCAGACCCTTGCGGGGGCGCCGCGATGGCTTGGTCGAAAGACGGTGAACAACGTCTCCTTGCCTGCCACCGGACTGGTACCTGCCTGACCGCAGAGTAATCGACGTTGCGATCATTTTGGCGGGGAACGTGCCGACCCTGTATCTGATATGCAAATTGGGCAGAGCCGGCACAGAACTGTTTACTCGCAACACACTCAGGAAGACCTGTATCTGCCAAAACCATGCCAAAAGACGTCATTCCAATCAATGATCCTCCACCCGCCCTCCGTGGAAGTTGCCGAGGCCGCGTGAAATCCGGTCGGATCGCGTAGAATTCATGCGCTAAAGAATGCTGGCAATGAGAACAAAACGTGAATATCTTACACTATGATCTCGAGTCGTTGGTTACGCCCGCGCTTCGCGCCGGACGACCCACCGGGGGTGCCACCCTCGGACCCCCGAGGTATTTTTAAAAGGATAAAGCAGACCCGTGGCCTTCGCCGAGTTGAATATCACCTCGAATTTCACCTTCCTCACCGGCGCATCGCACCCGGAGGAATATGTCGACCGCGCCGCCCTTTTGGGCCTAAAGGCGCTCGCAATTGCCGATGAAAACTCGGTCGCGGGCATCGTGCGCGCCCACACCCGCGTGCGCGAAATCGCCCGGCAAGTGAAGGAACGTGAAAGCAGCGACTTGATCGGCCCGCCTGTACCAGTCGGGCTTTGGGCCAAGAAACCGCAGATCCTCGAAAGCTACCCCGGCGGATCGGAACGGCGCAAAAATGGCACCCTCGCGCCGGAAGAAATCGAGGACTTCCTCGATGGCCCCAAGGCCGCGTTCGAAACCCGCGTGCACCCATCGCTCCCATTAGATGCCTCCGCTGCGATCCTGAATGTGCCGCGCCTGATCCCGGCAGCACGCATCGTTCTCGACACCGGCTTCACTGTCACGACGATCCCCAAAGACCGGCAAGGCTGGGCAAACCTGTGCCGTCTGATCTCGCGCGGGCGCCTCCGGGCCGAAAAAGGCAGTTGTCACCTGCGCACCGACGATCTGGTCGAATTCGGCGCAAATCTTGCCCTTCTGATCCACCCACCAAACCCGCGCACGGCAAAGCGCGGCGCAAGCGGATGGCGACAAGAAGCGACACGCCTGACGCGCCACTTTGGCCCCGATTGCCACCTGCTTATCGCCCCTCGTTACGACGGTCAGGACCCCGAACGCTTCGACCGCCTGGCGTGCCTCGCCGACGACCTCAAACTGCCCACCGTCGCCAGCGCCTCCCCCCTCATGCACCACGGATCGCGCCGCAAGCTTGCCGACGTGCTGACGGCTGTGCGCACCAGCCGCAAAGTCGACGAACTTGGGCGCGCCGCGCTTGCAAACGCCGAACAGCGCCTGCGCTCTGAAACTGACCTTTGCCGCCTTCTCGGCCCCCACGCCGGGGCAGTTACCCGCGCCGCCAAGCTTGCCGGAAGTCTCGCCTTCTCGCTCGATGAACTCCGCTACGAATATCCCTCCGAGGTCACCAACGGTGAAACTGCCCCGCAACGCCTTTCACGCCTCGCCCACGAGGGCCTCAAATGGCGCTATCCCGCCGGCGCCTCCGACCACGTCAAAGCCCTCCTTGCCCATGAACTCACCCTGATCTCAAAACTTGAGTACGAGCCCTACTTCCTCACCGTGCGCGACATCGTCGCCTTTGCCCGCTCCCGCGGCATTCTTTGCCAGGGTCGGGGATCCGCCGCCAATTCCGTCGTCTGCTACTGCCTAGGCGTCACCTCGGTCTCGCCGGAAATCGGCACCATGGTCTTTGAACGCTTCGTCAGTGAGGCCCGCGACGAGCCCCCCGACATCGACGTCGACTTCGAACACGAACGCCGCGAAGAGGTTATACAACACATCTACGAACGCTACGGCCGCCACCGCGCCGGGCTTTGCGCCACCGTCGTCCATTACCGCGGCAAACGCGCGATCCGCGAAGTGGGTCGTGCGATGGGTCTGACCGAAGACACGATCTCCGCGATTTCCTCGCAACTTTGGGGCTTCTTCGATACCTCCGGCATGGCCGACCAGCAACTAAAGGAAATCGGCCTCGACCCCACCGACCGCCGCCTTGCACAGACGCTCGAGCTGATCTTCGAGATCCAAGGCTTCCCGCGCCACCTGTCCCAACACGTCGGCGGCTTCATCATCACCGAAGGCCGCCTCGACGAACTGGTGCCCGTTGAGAACGCTACGATGGAGGACCGCACCGTCATCTGTTGGGATAAGGACGACATCGACAGCTTGGGCATCCTCAAGGTCGACATCCTCGCCCTCGGCATGCTGTCGTGCATCCGCAAAGCCTTCGGCCTGATCACCCGACACCACCAAACCGATTACACGCTGGCGACCCTGCCGCCCGAAGACCCTGCCACCTACGACATGCTCTGCAAAGCCGATAGCCTTGGCGTCTTTCAGGTCGAAAGCCGCGCGCAGATGAACTTCCTGCCGCGCATGAAGCCGCGCACCTTCTATGACCTCGTGATTGAGACCGCGATCATCCGCCCGGGACCGATCCAGGGCGATATGGTCCACCCCTACCTTCGACGCCGCAACGGCGAAGAGGCAGTCGAATTCCCCTCAGATGAGCTTGGAAAAGTGCTTGGAAAGACACTCGGCGTACCGCTGTTTCAGGAACAGGCCATGCAGATCGCCATCGTCGGCGCAGGCTTCACCCCAGAGCAGGCCGACCGCCTCCGCCGCTCCCTCGCGACCTTCAAAAAACACGGCAACGTCAGCGAATTCCGCACCCTCTTCATGAAGGGTATGCACAAGAACGGCTATGACGAAGACTTCGCGGAGCGATGCTTTTCCCAGATCGAAGGCTTTGGCTCCTACGGCTTCCCCGAAAGCCACGCCGCCTCCTTTGCCCTTCTCGTCTACGCCTCCTCATGGCTGAAATGCCATCACCCCGGCATCTTCGCCTGTGCGCTTTTAAACTCCCAACCCATGGGCTTTTACGCACCTGCTCAGATCGTCCGAGACGCACATGAACACGGCGTCCAAATCCTCCCCGTCGATATCAACGCCTCGACCTGGGACAATATCATGGAAAATGACGGCACCGGAGGCCTCGCGCTCCGTCTGGGCTTCCGCCAGATCAAATCCATGCGCGAAGAAGAAGCCACATGGATCGCCGCCGCGCGCGGCAACGGCTACCTCTCGATCGAAGACGTCTGGCGCCGCGCAGGCATCCCACCCCGACAGCTTCGCGTCCTCGCTGAAGCGGACACGTTTGCCTCCCTCGACATCACGCGGCGCAAGGCGCTCTGGGCCGCCGCCGCCATCGCGTCGGAAAAACCTCTGCCGCTGTTCTCGGGGGACATGGACGGCGAAAGCATCCTTGAGCCGCTGGCAAACCTGCCCAAGATGTCGCTGGGAGAAGAAGTCGTCGAAGACTATGTCTCGATGCGCCTCACCTTGCGTGCGCACCCCATGGCCTTCCTGCGCCACAAACTCACGCCCGGATACAAGCCCCTCGAAACCGGCCCCGACAGCGCGTCACCCTTGCAAAAATACGTCGGGGAGTCGCCGGCACGAGCGGGGCAGAGCCCCAAAACACCCACCGCCTCACGCAGCTAAGCGCGCCGCAAAATCAAGACCGCGCCAAAGCCTTCTGAAACGCACGATAGGACCCCTTAGGCGTCCGGGCCTGGGTCTCATAATCCACATGAACAATCCCGAACCGCTTGTCATATCCAAACGCCCATTCGTAATTGTCCAAAAGCGACCAGGCAAAATACCCCTTCACCGGAGCGCCATCCGCAATCGCCCGGCGAACAGCCCCCACATGCGCATCAAAATACGCCACACGGGCCGGATCATCGACTGCGCCGCGGTCTCCGGGATCACCCCCCGCCATCCCGTTCTCGGTCACATAAATCGGCAAGTCCCCCGTGAAGTCCCGCTGCAAGCGCATCAAGACCCCATAAAGCCCCTCAGGATAAATCTCCCAATCCTGCGCCGTCTTCGGCAACTCGCCCGGCACCGCACGCTCAGACGGCCAAGCCATACCCGGGACATTCTGATGCAGAGACCGTGTGTAATAATTCACTCCAAGCCAATCAATCGGCCCCGAAATCGCGGCCATGTCGTCCTCGAAACCCTCAGGCATATGCGGGGTCAATGCGCTTAAGATATCCTCAGGATAAGCCCCATGCGCGAGCGCACCTGCGAACCAGCGATTGTAAATCCCATCATAAACCCGCGCCGCCACCGCATCCTCTGGCGCATCGCTTGCAGCTTGAGAATGCTCAAAGTTCAAGACTATGCCAAGATTCTTCTGTCCTGCCGCCCGCATCACTTCCATCGACCGCGCATGGGCCACCAGCACGTGGTGCATCGCCCGCGCAGCAGCTCGGACATCGCGCAATCCCGGCGCATGCCCGCCAAGAAAATGCGATAACCACGCAACGCACCAAGGCTCGTTAATCGTCGCGACCGCGTCCATCCGATCCCCGATGCGTCCGATCACCGCTTGGGTGTAGTCGGCAAACCACTTGCCCACATCCGAATTGGTCCAGCCCCCCTTATCCGCCAAAGCCGACGGCATATCCCAGTGGTACAGCGTCAGGCTGGGAGACAGCCCCCGCGCCACAATCCCGTCCGCCAGCCGGTCATAGAAATCCAACCCCTCCGCGCTCACGGTCCGCCCGTCCGGCATCACCCGCGGCCACATCGTCGAGAACCGGTACACATCGAAATTCCCGTCGCGAACAAGATCAAGATCCGCGCCCCAGCGATGATAGTGGTCGCAGGCCACCCGTCCGTCTTCTGCATTCACAACGTTGCCCGGAACCGCCGCAAAGGTATCCCAATGCGAAGATCCGACGCGGCCAAACGACGTGCCCTCAATCTGGTAGGCCGCAGTCGCCGCGCCAAACTGAAAATCCGACGGAAAATCCGCGCGTGTAAAATTAAAAGCCATCTCGAAATTCCTCGCCTTCAAGGTCGAAACCACGCCTAAGGGATGTACGCAAAACCAACAAGGTCAACGCGACTGGGCTTGATCTGGCGCAAGGCCGTTCCGCCTCAAAGGGCCTAGGCTTGCGCAAAAGGGGGGCACATTCATGCTCGATATCTCAACCGGAAAGATCGTTCGCGTCATCTTCCTCAGCCGCGAATATGGTCCCGAAAGCACGCAACTTGCCGACTATATTTCGGGAATGAACGTCGACGAACAAGTCAGCCTCGTCGCCTTGATGTGGGTCGGTCGCGAAACTTACAGCGCGGACGAGTTTGCCGAAGCCAAAGAGACTGCGCGTGTCGAAGCCACCGCCCCGACCGAACAGTATCTTTCCGGCATTCCTGGCCTCGCTGGATACCTCGAAGACGGGTTGGAAGCCCTCGGAATTGACGTCGCTGATGCAGAAGATCACATGTGACAATGTCCATTGGCGGTTAACGCACTGGCATCCTTGGTGAGTGAGCGCACCGAATTTCGTGGCCGCGCCACCATTGGCTACACCGTGAACCGACGTGATAGCGACGTCGCATTTCTGCGCGCGCCCCAGCAAAAGAAGCCATTTACGAATAGCGGCATTGCGCGCAACACCCAACGGGCGACCCTTGCTCCTTAAAAGAGCAAACTCTCCTGACACTCGGTGTCAGTTGCGCCGCGTGACCTCTCGCCCCGACCCCGCTATCGTCGCCCCATGGCAGAACCAATCGACGATAAACCCCGCTGTTTCGGCTCCCACACCGAACTTTACGCCGACTACCACGACACCGAGTGGGGCGTTCCCGTGCAGGATGACCAAATGCTTTTCGAGATGCTGATCCTCGAAGGGGCACATGCTGGACTCTCTTGGGAAACGATCCTCAAAAAGCGCGAGGGCTACCGGGACGTTTACCACAATTTCGACGTCAAACGCGTGGCCAACATGACCGATTTCGAGTTGCACAAGGCGCTCAGCAACCCCGGCATTGTCCGGCACCGCCAGAAGGTCCCGGCAGCCCGCAAGAATGCACGTATCTTCCTGGCAATGCAGAAGGAATTTGGCAGCTTTTCTGACTGGCTCTGGGCGCATGTGGACGGAGAGCCCCTTAAGGGAAATTGGCCAACCGCCGCTGATATTCCCGCAACGACGCCTTTGTCCGATGCAATCTCAAAAGACTTGAAAAAACGCGGTATGTCCTTCGTCGGACCCACGATTATCTATGCGTATTTACAAGCCGTCGGCATCGTAAACGACCATCACAAAGGCTGCTGGAGCTACCGCGCCTAACGCAACCGCCGCAGAATTTCATAGCTTGCATAGCCATCAGGGATCATCCCAACAGACGCCTGAAACCGGCGGATCGCGGCGATCGTATTCGGCCCGATAATCCCGTCGACACCTTGAGTGTTGAAGCCACGCCGCGTCAAAAGCTGCTGCATTTCCTGTTTCTCGCGGCTGGCAAGATTGCGATCCTCGCGCGGCCAACTAGCCCGAAGCGGTCCTCCACCGGCAATCCGTCCGCTCAAAAGCCCAACGCCAATCACATAGACATCCGCCGAATTGTACCTTTCGATCACGTGAAAGTTGTTAAAAATCATGAATGCCGCCCCCCGCGCCCCGGCAGGCAACAGGATCGAGGCTCGTCCAAAGTCAGCAACGCGCGCGCCCTTAACATCACGTACACCAAGTGCGGCCCATTCCGTCGGCGACTTCTTTATCCGCTCACCCGTCCAGCGAAAGTCAAATCCTTGCGGAAGGCGCACTTCGACACCCCAGGGCTGGCCCTTGGTCCAGCCAAACGCCTTCAAATATCCGGCAGTCGATGCCAATGCATCCGTCGGATCGTCCGACCAGATATCGCGCTTACCGTCCCCTCGAAAATCTTCGGCATAAGAAAGATACGATGTCGGGATAAACTGCGTATGGCCCATCGCCCCAGCCCAGGATCCCCGCATGTCGCGAGATCGTACATCGCCAGACTGAACAATCTTCAGCGCCGCAATCAGTTGCTGTTCAAAAAACCGTCCGCGTCGTCCGTCAAACGCCAAAGTTGCAAGCGCCTCGATAATCGGAATTTTTCCCCGGAAGGATCCGTAGGCACTTTCCAGCCCCCAGATCGCCGCGACAACTTCGGCCTCAACCCCGTAGCGCGCCTCTATTTCCCGCAGCACCCGGCCATTGTCACGAAGCGCTGCGCGCCCGTTTCGCACGCGCGCATCTGACACCGCACTATCCAGGTAGTCCCAGATCTGCTTGGTGAATTCCGACTGGTTTCGATCCTTCTGAACGACGCCGGTGTTGTAGCGAACGCCCTGAAACGACGTATTAAAAACACTGTCACGAATGCCCGCCGCACGCGCCCGAGCGCGGAATCCCTCGATCCAGCGTGAAAAAGCCGCGTTTGATGTCTCTACCTGGGCCAGCACCAGCGCTCCTGTGTCAGGTCTCGGCTTTGGATACACCGAATACTCCGGCGCAGGGCTTGCAACCACGCTCGACACAAAAAAAAGCATGGCAACTGCCGCCAAATATACACGCATGCGCCACCTGTTATTGCTATCTGCTCTTCGCAAGCCTACGCCTCGACCTTGGATCGCGAAAGATTAGATTTGAGCATTGGCAATGTGTCGCCGCTTGCGTCAGAAACGCTCGAGAAGCCGCTTGAGATATTCAAGTTCTTCAGTGGGTCTGTTCTGCTCGCCCGACCGTTTGCGAATTTCATCAAGCAATTCGCGGGCACGCCGGTAGACGTCTTCGCCCTGCAAAAGCTGCTCATCCGTGCCAATTCGACCGTTCTGGCCCACTTCGCGCCCAAGCGGGTCGCGGCTGCCGTTCGGATCGTTCTGCCCAAGTTGCTGACCCTGCTGGCCGCCTTGCTGTTGTTGCTGCTCTGCCATCTGCTCCGCCAGGTCTCGCATGCCTTCGCGCAAGGCTTCCATCGCCTGTGACTGGCTATCAAGTGCGCCTGCAAAATCTTCCTCACGAAGCGCATCCTCGGCGTTTTCCATCGCCTCGCCCGCACGGCCCAACGCATCGCGCGCCGAATCGCCCTCGGGCGTACCAGCCCCTGGCAGGCTTTGGCGCTGACGGTTCAACTCGTCGCGAAGCGCTTGTTGGCGGTCGGCCAGATTGCCGTCGCCACCGTCTTGCTGTTGGTCCTGACCGCCGGGTTCTCCACCGCGTCCCTGTTGGCCACCTTCGCCTTGGCTTTCCGGCTGATCATTCTGCGCGCCACGGCGCTCACCATCGCCGCCACGACCTTCGTTGTCGCGAGACTGGCCGGCCGGAGCGTTTGGATTGTACTGCTCCTGGAGGTCCCGGAATGCGTCATCCGAAAGGCCCTGCTGTTCGCGCAAAGTCTCCGCCAGGCCTTCCATAGCCTGCTCGCCGGCGCTTTGCTGACCACCCTGCTGACCTTCGGCAACCTGCATATTCTCCATCATCTGACGTAATTGATCGAGAAGTTGCTGTGCCTCGGCCATGCGGCCCTGCTCCATCAACTCCTGCAAGCGATCAAGCATGTCTTGAAGCTGCTCGCCGGTCATCTCCTGCATTTCTTGGTTCTCAGCCATCTCCGGCTGTTCACCCTCGCCTTGCTGCTGAGCAAGCTGGCTCATGTAGTCCTGCATCGCCTCGCGCAGTTCCTGCATCAACTCGGCAATTTCCGCATCCGTCGCGCCGTTCTCAATCGCCTCGCTTAAACGATCCTGTGCCCGCCGCAAACGCTCCAGAGCGTCACCAAGGTCGCCCTCTTCTATCTCCAATGCGAGGCCCCAAAGCGCCGCGGCCGTCTCGTCGATAACGTCGTCAGTCAAGCGCCCAAGCGACACGCGCGTCTCCAACCGGCGCACTGCAAACCGCAGCTTCAAATAGACCGTCTCGGATCTAAAAATGCTTTCGGGCTGAAACGAAACAGCCCGCAGAACCTGCGCAACCCGCGGTGCATTCGCCCGGTTCCAAAGCAGATCTCGGCGCTGTTCTACAATCGCTTTCGCCAAGGGATCAAAGAACCGACGACCTGGTAGATTGGCAAATTGAGGCGCTGAGAGCCCTTCGTGTTCTGCCGAATCCTGCGCACTAAGCGATGCTGAAACCGGCAAGTTTGCCCACGGATGCTTGCTGAAATCATCGATGACCACTTCCGAGAACTGCGTACGATCGCCGGAAATTGTAATCGGTATGTCCAACTCGATCGGGTCGCGCGGCTCAGGATCAATCGTCAATCCATAGCGACGCTCGACCTCGGCCAGATCAAGTGTGACCACCATCTGTCCCGAGGTAACTCCGTAGTCATCCGACGCCACAAACGGCGCCTCCAGGCGGCCGCCCTCACCTTGCGAAATCGGTCCGTCAAATTCGATTGATGGGTTCTCATCCTCGGTCACCGTAATGTCCCAGCTTTGACCACCGGGGCCGTCGATTCCGATCCCGCCGCTTTGCAGAACATCGAAAGCCTGAACCGGGTCCGTCGCGGGAGGTACATCTTCGGTGCGCATCGAAACCGTTTCGCTCAAAGAAAGCGCGCCAATCTCGCCGTAAAACCGGATGGTGACGCGACTGCCTTCCGGCACCTCGAAGTCATCGCGGGAAATGTCGTTCAGATAGAGACTTGGAAGACCGGTATACAGTGGCGGCTCTACCCATCCTTCCCAGGAAGGTCCCGAGGCAACCGCCTGATTGCCGGGGGTCATCTCTGCAACGGAGGCAACCCGCAGGACCGATCCAAACAGCACCGCCACAGTGAGCCCCAAAAGCGCTACATAGCGCAAAGCATACGGATCCCGCGCTGATAACTTCAGATCGGGCTTTGGCGCCTTTGCATCCCGCGCTTTTTCCGCCATCCGGGCGACATGCGCGGCCCAAACGGCCTCGGATGCGGGATCACCCGCACCAATTGCCTGAGAATCCGAAATAGCAGCAATCGGGCGACCCGGCAAAGTCCGATCAAGCCGGTCCAGTGCCTCGGCGCGATCAGGCAGGCGAAAGTGCTGAATGCCCCGCGCGGCTGCCCACAACGCACCCAGCACGGAAACCACTGCAATGCCCCAAACCGCCTCTAACGGCAGCAAATCCTGCACCCCAAGCATCAGGGCCGCCAGGACAGCAATAAGCACTGTCCAAAGTGGCCAGAACGCCCGCACCCCGCGCTCGGCGACAAGGCCGGCAAACGTCAGGCGCAGCGGCCATGCAAGCCGCTCCGCCGCCTGGGGAGGAAGATCAGTCGGTTCTGTCATTCGACCAACATACAGGGCCGGGTTCGGGTTATGCCGAGCCCTCAAGCCATTCAGGAATGGTATCTCGATTTATGATTTCGTCAAAGGTCGGACGTGCTCGAATGACGGCGAATTGATGCTCATGGACCAAAACCTCCGGAATCAGAGGCCGCGTATTGTATTCCGACGCCATAACGGCCCCGTAAGCGCCCGCGGAACGGAATGCGACAAGCTCACCGGCGCCGATGGGTGGCATTGGTCGATTCTTGGTGAAAGTGTCCCCCGACTCACATACTGGCCCGACGATATCGTAGGGCTGCTGTTCGGTTCCAGGGTCTGGCTCAACGACAGGCAGAATATCGTGATATGCCGAATACATCGCCGGTCGGATCAGGTCGTTCATTGCAGCGTCAAGGATCAGAAAATCGCGCCCCTCGCCGGATTTTACATAGATCACTTCACTGACCAAAATTCCGGCATTCCCGGCTATCAGCCGCCCCGGCTCAATTTCGATCTCGCAGCCGAGGTGCCCAAGCGTACGCTTAACCAACGCCCCGTATTCGGCCGGCAAAGGCGGCGCGGTGTTTGAACGCTCGTAGGGAATACCCAGCCCGCCCCCAAGATCAAGCCGGCGAATGGTGTGCCCATCCGCGCGCAGTATCTCGGTGAGCTCGGCCACCTTCAGATAAGCCTGCTCATACGGCTCAAGCGATGTCAGCTGGCTGCCGATATGCACATCGATCCCAATGACTTCGAGACCTGGCAGACTTGCCGCAAGCGCATAAACCTCACGCGAACGCGCAATCGGAATACCAAACTTGTTTTCTGATTTACCCGTCGCGATCTTTTCGTGGGTCTTCGCATCTACGTCCGGGTTCACCCGAACGGTGATCGGGGCGACAACGCCAAGCCTCACGGCCTCCTCAGACAGCACAACCATCTCTGGCTCGCTCTCGACGTTGAACTGCCGGATACTGCCCCCAAGCGCCAAACGCATCTCATCGCGCGTTTTGCCGACGCCGGAAAACACGATCTTGTCGCCTGCAAACCCTGCCGCCTTTGCACGAAGATATTCGCCGCCAGACACCACATCGACGCCCGCCCCAAGCGACGCCATCAGTTTCAAAACCGCCTGATTGGAGTTTGCCTTCATTGCGTAGCAAACCAGATGGTCCATCCCCTCAAGCGCGTCGTCAAACAGCCGGTAATGCCGCGTCAAAGTCGCAGACGAATACACGTAAAACGGCGTGCCAACAGCGTCAGCGATCTCCGGGATCGCCACGTCCTCGGCATGCAAAACGCCGTCTCTGTACAGAAAATGATCCATAAGCCGCGACATAGCAGAGTTGGACCCCCGTGCAAGGCTCTCAGATCAACAAGCCCGCCGCGCCCTCATGGCGCAAAAGCGCCACTTTGGTTTCAACGCCGCCTTTGGCAGAGAACCCGCCAAGGGTGCCGGTGCCTGTCACCCGATGACAGGGAATAATGATCGCAATTGGATTGGCGCCACAGGCCTGCCCGGCCCCTTGCGCTGACATGCCGGTTTCTAGGGCAATCTCGCCATAGGTCTTGGTGTCCCCGAACGGGATCGCGATCAGAGCATCTAAAAAAGCTCGCTGCCGCACGGATACCTTCGGCGCAAGCGGCAGATCAAATTCAGTTAGTTCACCTGCAAAATAAGCCGCCAACTGCCGATGCGCCTCGATCAGCACAGGCGTTTCATCCGCGCCAGATCCACCCCAATCTAACACCACAAGCGCACCGTCTTCCTCGACAAGCGTCACCGGCCCCAGCGGAGTTTCTCGCCTCAGAGAAGGCATGGGACACCTTCATCCAAGGGCCGCATCACAACGTGAACATGTCTTGGCATGACCATGAGACCCCACGTCCGGCAAAATCTTCCAGCACCGCTGACATTTCTCGCCGTCCGCCGTCTCAAACACCACGCCAATTCCCTCAGCCTCGGGCAAACGGAACGCCTCAGAAGGTACCGGATCTGCGGTCAGAGAAATCGCCGAGGTGATGCAGATATCATGAAACGTTACCGTCTTCAGCGCCGCCAAAACATCGGCGTCTTCGACATGAACGACCGGAGCCGCCTCAAGCGACGCCCCAATCACCTTGTCACGCCGCTGGACTTCCAGAGCTGCAGTCACAACGCGGCGCACGCGACGAATATTAGCCCACTTCGCAGCCAATCCTTCGTCCAGCCAGTCTTTCGGCGTCTCCGGGAAATCCTGCAAATGCACCGAACTATCGCCGCCCAACCGTTCCAACCAGACTTCTTCCATCGTGAATGTCAGCACCGGCGCCAGCCAAGTATTCAGTCGCGCCAGCACAAGCTCCAGAACAGCCAAAGCGGCCCGCCGCTCAATCGTGTCACCGTCACAATAGAGGACGTCCTTGCGGATATCGAAGTAGAACGCCGACAAATCCGTCGTCGCGAAATCAAACACCGCCCGGAACACGCCTTGGAAATCATAGGCCGCGTAGCCTGTGCGCACCTTGTGATCCAACTCCGCCAACCGGTGCAATACCAGGCGCTCCAATTCCGGCATATCCGCCGGGGCAACGTCAATCGGCGCATCGCCGAGATTGCCCAAAAGGAAGCGGAACGTGTTCCGCAGACGGCGATAACTGTCCGCAACACCTTTCAGGATCTCCGGCCCGATGCGCTGATCCGCCGTGTAGTCCGTCTGAGCCACCCAAAGCCGTAAGATGTCAGCGCCGTATTGCTTGACCACGGCATCCGGCACGATCGTGTTGCCCAGCGACTTGGACATCTTGATGCCCTTTGCATCCAGCGTGAACCCGTGGGTCAGCACACCGCGATAAGGCGCGCGCCCATTGGTTCCGCAAGACTGCAAAAGCGACGAATGGAACCATCCGCGATGCTGGTCGGTCCCCTCAAGATAAAGGTCCGCAATCCCGTCCTCCGACCCATCGGCGCGGTCTCGCAGAACAAACGCATGGGTCGATCCGGAATCGAACCAAACATCGAGAATATCGAAAACCTGTTCATAATCGTCCGCGGGCACGTCATTCCCAAGGAACCGCTCTTTCGCCCCCGGTTTGTACCATGCGTCCGCACCCTCAACCTCGAACGCCTCCAAAACCCGCGCGTTCACGGCTTCATTGCGCAACAAGAACCCCTCGTCCGTCGGCAAAGCACCCTTTTTCACGAAGCATGTCAAAGGCACGCCCCAGGCCCGCTGCCGCGACAGCACCCAGTCAGGCCGTGCTTCCATCATCGAATAAAGCCGGTTACGACCCGTTTTCGGTGTCCATTTCACATTGTCGATCTCGGTCAGAGCGCGCGCGCGGATCGTTTCGCCGAACTGGTCCCGGCCATCGCCAACGGGCTTATCAATCGCCGCAAACCATTGCGGCGTATTGCGATAGATCACCGGCGCCTTCGAGCGCCACGAATGGGGATAGCTATGCTTGATCTTCCCGCGCGTCAGCAATCCGCCAACCTCGGCCAGCTTGTCGATCACCGCCTTGTTGGCATCACCCTCACCGCCTTTGCGCGACAGGATAAACTTGCCGCCAAAAAACGGCAGATCGGCCCGGAACGACCCATCATCCAGCACGTTGTAGGTGATGACCTGAGCCAGCATCCCAAGATCGCGATAAAGCTCATATTCCTCCATGCCGTGGCTTGGCGCACAGTGGACAAAGCCCGTACCTTCCTCGTCGGTGACAAAGTCAGCCGCCCGGAAATCACGGATATCGTCCCACTCGCCGTTGCCGCCTTCAGCGCCATGGAGCGGATGCTTCAGGCCGCGGATGACAGACGGGTCCACGTCGCCCAACCGGCGATACATTGTCTCGTCCAGCCGCGCGCGTCCAAGCACATCCGCCGCCAGCTTGTCCGCAAGGATGTAGCGCTCCCCGATGCGCGCCCAGCACTCCTCGGGCCGCCCGGTGACCTCATAAAGCCCGTAAGAAAAGTCCGAGCCATAGACGACCGCCTTGTTTGACGGGATCGTCCAGGGCGTTGTCGTCCAGATGACCACAAACGCGTTCTGCAACCGGTCATCCGACGTTTCATTAACGCGGAACTTCACCCAAACCGTAAAGCTGTCCTTGTCGTGATACTCGACCTCGGCTTCGGCCAAAGCAGTTTGCTCAATCGGCGACCACATCACAGGTTTGGAGCCCTGATACAGCGTGCCGTTCATCAGAAACTTCTGGAATTCCTCGGCGATCACCCGCTCGGCGTGGAAGTCCATCGTCAGATACGGATCAGCCCAATTGCCGGTCACGCCCAGACGTTTGAATTCCTCGCGCTGAATATCAATCCAACCTTGCGCAAACTCGCGGCACTCCTGACGGAATTCGACGACATCAACGGCGTCCTTGTCTTTGCCCTTTTTGCGGTACTTTTCTTCGATCTTCCACTCAATCGGCAGACCGTGGCAATCCCATCCCGGGATATACCGCGCGTCACGGCCCATCATCTGCTGCGAGCGCACGACCATATCCTTCAGGATTTTGTTAAGCGCATGCCCGATATGAAGATGCCCGTTCGCATAAGGAGGCCCGTCGTGAAGCGTGAACGGCTCGCGGCCTTCTTTCTCGCGCAAACGATCATAAATCCCCATTTCAGCCCAGCGCTCCAGCCATGCAGGCTCGCGATTGGGCAGACCTGCGCGCATGGGAAAGTCGGTTTCTGGGAGGTTCAGTGTTTCTTTGTAGTCGGGCGTATCGGCACACATATTGCTTGTGTCCTTCAATAAGTCGTCATTATCAGGATGGGGCGGCGGAGAAACTCAACGCCTAAAACCCGGCGGCTCATTGTCAGAGCGCCGGGCCAGTAATTCGAATGATGATTGCGGTCTGCATAACCATAGCCAATTTCTATAGTGTCGCCTCTACGCGAGGTAAAGACGGGAACTCCATCCATGTCTCCGGCAAGAGATGTGCTGACAGGCGAAGAAGACTTCAAAAGCCTGCATCGCGCACCCCTATCCGGCACTGATCAGGAAAATTCTCGATCACATCCACGACAGCCGATCAGGGTCGATCAGGGTCGATCATGTCCCAAGGGTCTGATCCAAACTCTCCCAGACCCGGACCCTCAGTCGCTTTGCTGAGACTTTTCAAATAGTCCCGTCAAAGCCCGCTGCACCAGACGCGTTACGCG
>NZ_CALJXO010000037.1:0-12463 GCF_937988555.1 uncultured Boseongicola sp.
ATGTCTTCGCCGTATTTGGTCGCGGTGTCGCCGGCCTTCAGGTCAGTGAGCGCGACCTTGTGGCCAATCGGAACATCCGCATTAGAGGTTAAGCGGAAAGTCGAGTTGTCATGGGTGATGCAGCACAGCATATCAGTGCCAGCCGTCAGTCCCTCGACAACGACCACACCGACATTGTCGGCTTTTTCGTGGACAAGAAGCTGCGGTATTTCGGACATTTCAGTCTCCTAAGTTTTCGTTCAAGGTTTCAGAATAATCTTCGGGGCCGCAGTGGACCCCGAGCGGATATCGGCGAAAGCGGATGCCCCGTCGGCAAGGGCGCGCGCCTCGGTCCAGTCCAGCGGCCCAAGGCGGCCATCGAAAATGGCGGCCGCAGTGTCGCGGAAGTCCTGCGCGGTGTAGGTATAAGTTCCTGTGAACGTGATTTCCTGAAGCGTCATGCGGCGAATATCAAGACCCGCCGTGCCCCCTCCAAGACCGATATGGAGAATCACGCCGCCTGGGCGGGCGTGGGCCGAGGCCGTTGCGCGCGTGGCATCAAAGCCAACGCCGTCCACAACCATATCAAACGTCTCGTCGCCAAGCTGATCTGACGAAATTATCCTGAAATCAACGGTTTTCTCAAGATAGCAACGGCGCAAAATGTTAGGCTCGCTCAGGGTCACATCCGCCACACCCTGCGCTTTCAGGCTAAGCGCCGCGCCAACGCCGATAGCCCCCCCACCGATGACCAAAGCCGATCCGGCCTCGCCACCAACGATCGCCTTGCCAAGCCGCACCGCGTGCCAGCCGCACGCAATTGGTTCGGCCAATGCGGCTTTCTCAAACGACACACCGGCGGGCACGATCACAAGGTTTGCTTCAGGCATCGCTATGTATTCTGCGAATGCCCCTTCGCGCGGGGGCATCGAAATAATCTGTCGGGTCGCACACAGGTTGTCGCTGCCAGAAACACAGGCAGCGCAGGTGCCACAGGTCACCAGCGGATTGATCGTGACACGCGTGCCGTCAAGACCACCACCAACAACGGTCCCGGCCCCTTCGTGCCCAAGGATCAACGGTGCGGGACGGCGTGGATCATGGCCAAGATAGGCATGCATGTCCGAGCCACAAATCCCGACACTGTCGATCTTGATCAGATGCGTGTCGGACACGACCACAGGATCCGGCACATCGCGGTAATCCAGAGCTTCAGCGCCCGTATAAACCAGTGCCTTCATTTCGCAGTGAACCCCCCGTCGACCATAAGGACCTGGCCCGTCACATAAGCGCAAGCGTCCGAACAAAAGAAAAGCAGCGGCCCGTCCATGTCCTCAACTTCGCCATTGCGCCCGATGCAGGTCTGCGCGGCGTTGCGCGCTGCGCGTTCGGGGTCGCCGAACACGGCAGCGGTCAGTTCGGTGCGGAAAAAGCCGGGGCCAATGGCGTTCGCGGTGATCCCGTCTTTCGACCAGGCTTCGGCCATGGCGCGCGTCAATTGCGCGACGCCGCCCTTGGACGCGCCATAAGACAACCCGCCCGGAAAAGCGCGGTGACTTTGCAACGAGGCGAAATTCACAATCCGACCCCAACCCTTTTCTTTCATAGCCGGCACAAGGCACTGAGACAGAAAGAACGGCACGGCAAGGTTCAAGTGGATCGTAGCGTCCCAGCCTTCGGTCGTGACGTCATCGGCCATTTCGCGGGTATTGATCCCGGCAGCATGTACGACGATATCTGGCGCGCCAAAGGGCTCGGTCGCGCGCCGGGCCAGATCGGCAAGCCCGTCACGGTCGCTAAGGTCCGCTGGCAAAGCCACAAGCGGCCCCGGTGCTTCGTCCTCCAAAGACCGAAGCGCATCGACGCGCCGTGCAAGGGCCACCACACTGGCCCCCGCTTCAGACAAAACAAGAGCCGCACGCCGTCCAAGACCGGAGCTTGCTCCGGTCACCAGGGCCACATGGCCCGTCAGGTCAGGACGGTCGACGGCGTTCATGTCACTCGTCGCTTGCAGTCAGATCGAAGGTTTCATCTGGGAAATACTTGGCAAGACGGATATCAGCGGTCCGCGCATGGCCCTCCATCCCTTCCAGCCGCGAAATCCGCGCCGTTGCGATCGCAACGGGCTTAGCTCCGTCGCGGGTGGCGCGCTGCCACGTTACGATCTTCATGTACTTGTGTACCGAAAGACCGCCTGTGTAAGTCGCCGCACGCGATGTTGGCAGAACATGGTTTGTCCCCGATGCCTTATCGCCAAACGCCACGGTGGTTTCTTCGCCCAGGAACAACGAGCCGTAGCACGTCAGGTTCTCCAACCACCAATCAAGGTCTTGCGCCTGCACCGTCAGGTGCTCGGGCGCGTAGTCATCCGATGTTGCCGCCATCTCCTCGCGGTCGCCGCAAACGATGACTTCAGCGTAATCGCGCCATGCCTTCGCAGCATTATCGCGGTTCAATTCTGGCAAATCGGCGATCAAGATCGGGACAAGACGCATGACCTCTTCGGCCAACGGACGGTCATCCGTAACAAGCCAGACCGGAGAGTTGTAGCCATGCTCGGCCTGCCCCACGAGGTCAGCCGCCACGATCGTCGCATCGGCAGAAGCATCCGCAATGATCAGGCTATCAGTTGGTCCCGCGATCATGTCGATGCCCACGCGTCCGAACAGGATGCGCTTGGCTTCGGCCACAAACTGGTTGCCGGGGCCAACAAGGATATTCGCAGGCGGCAGGCCGAAAAGACCAAAGGTCATCGCAGCCACACCCTGAACACCACCCATTGCAAGGATCTTGTCAGCACCACAGATTTTCGCTGCATAGACAATCGCAGGTGCAACACCGACGCCCGGACGCGGTGGCGAACAGGCCACGATGTGGCTACAGCCCGCGACCTTCGCCGTCGTGACGGTCATGATGGCACTTGCGATGTGGCTGTAACGACCACCCGGCACGTAACAGCCAGCCGCATCTACTGGGATCGTCTTCTGACCCGCGACAAGACCCGGCACGATCTCAACTTCGATATCCTTCAAAGTTGCTTTCTGAGCCTCTGCGAATTTCTTCACGTTGGCATGAGAAAACTCGATGTCACGCTTCAGCTTCTCCGGGACCAAGGCACAAGCGGCCTCTATCTCGGCTTCGGTCAAAAGCACATTACCCTCGTATTTGTCGAACTTCGCCGCGTACTCCAACGCCTTCGCGTCACCGCCTGCTTCGATATCGTTCAGAATGCCTGCGACAAGCTCGTGCACGTTTGAGGCGTCACTTGTCGAAGTGAGGGTTGCTTTCTTAAGATACTCTCTCGCCATCGGAATAGTCCTTATTTATAGATATCGGGAAGGAACGCTGTCGAGATCCATGGAATGTAGGCGATCAGCAGCGTCACAAACAACATGAAGAGAACGAAGGGAATGGCGCGGTAAGCGATCTTCAGAATCGACTCCCCGGTAATCCCCGACACCACGAAAAGGTTCAGCCCCAAAGGCGGTGTGATGAAACCCACACCCAGCGCTGTGATCATCATGATGCAGAACTGGATTTCGTTCATCCCGATGTTGTCGGCCAAAGGCTTCAGGATTGGCGCCAAAATCACGATGTTCGGCGTCGTCTCCATCACACAACCAGCAGCAATCAAAATGCCGACCATCATCAGGATCAAAATCCACGGCTCGTTCGTAAGGTTCGTCGCGGCCCCAACGAAGCCCTGTGGAACACCCATGATCGCCAGCGCCTGTGCCAATGGCAGCGAGAACGCGATGATCGGCAAGATAACACCGTTCACCTTAGCCGAGCTGACCAGCATTGCAGGAAAGTCCGACAACTTGAGCGTCTTAAGGATGAAGCCCATGATGATCGTCACGACCACAGCCGTGGCGCCTGCCTCGGTTGGTGTCAGTCGGCCCGAGAAGATGCCGTAGAAGATGATGCCAGGTACGATAAAAGCGTACCAGCCAGACTTCAGAGCAACACCGAGGCGCGAGAAATACTCTCCCGCTGAAATGTTGCCGCCACCTTCCCAGCCGTTGAGGCGGTTCATGATGATGTTTGTGACAAGGATCGCCACAAGAACCGCGATGCCCGGAATCACTGCCGCCAGGAACAATGTCGAAGCGGATATACCCAGAACCAGACCGATAATGATGTACGCAATCGAGGGTGGGATCAGGATGCCTGTACAGGCACCAGCCGCCACAAGCGCACAAGCATAAGGGCGCGGATAGCCGCTTTCGACCAGACGGTCGATCGTCATGCGACCCACTGCAGCCGCACCGGCCGCGTCAGATCCCGAGATGGCCGCGAACATGCCGCAGACCAGAACCGTGGCAGAACCGAAGCCGCCCTTTGCGAATTGCGTCAGCGCTTCTGCCACGTCGAGAAATTTGCGCGATAGGCCGGTGCGCACCAGCACGTCACCCGTCAGGATGAACAGCGGCACCGCGGTTAAAGCGAAGTGATCGATGCCGTGAAACAGGCTCTCGCCCATAAGCGACAAAGGCAACGCCCCCGACCACATCAGCATCAAAATCGCGGAGGCACCAATCGCTGCCCAGACCGGCACGGCAAGTGCGATCAGACAGACGAAAAGCAGTACAGGGCCATAAAAGTCCCAGCCAAGCTCTATTGTTTGTTCAAGTGTATTCCAAAGCATGTCCCGGCCCCTCAGTCAAAAAGCTTGTCGCCTTCGTAAACCGGGCGACCGGTACGAAAGTCATTTATATCGCGGATGAAAGACTGGATCAGACGTACCATAATCAGCGCAAAGCCGAGGGGAACAGCCGATAGGAACCAGACTTGAGAGATGCGCAAACCATGCGTGACCGAGCCGAATGTCCAAGACACATGGACGGCTTCATACGACCAATACAGCGCAACTATAGCGACCAGCGCCATCACGATGTCCCCGAACATATATAGCAGTGCTTTGATGCGCGGATTTACATATTCCATGATCACATCAATACGTATATGACCACGTTCTTTAACTGCAGCAGCGGCACCGATCCACGCGAGATAGATGAACGAGTAGCGGACGATTTCCTCGCCCCAGATCGACGAATACGAAAACACCTCGCGTCGTGCGACCTCGATAAACATCGTGCCCACGAGCATGACGTAGAATATCAGAAGCGCCCAGCGCTCTAGGTTTTTGTCCAAGGATTTAAGCGTACTTGACATAGAGTCCTCCCGACCGTGTGTGGACGAAGCCACACCGTTCACGTCTCTCGCTTGATTTCAGTGATAGGATTTATCGTAGAGTAAGAGCGGCGTCGCGTCGACGCCGCTCTAATCTTTCTTATGCGTCGTGGACGTAATAGCGGCCCTGCGTGCCTGCAGCTTCTTCGAGCTTCGCAAATGTGTCCATGGACCCGGCCAGCTCAACTTTGAAGCTGTCCCATTCGCTGCGCTGATAGCCACCGGCATCCTTCCATACAGCAAGCTGATCATCGGTGAGCGAGTGGAATTCCACGCCAGCTTTCTGCAGCTCAGCCATTGCATAGGCACGTGCCGAAGGCACTTTGGCAAGGTTCTGGTGCGATGTCATTTCGCCAGCAAACTCTATGCCTTCCTGCACGTCCGCAGGCAGTCCGTTGAACCATTCAAGGTTCATTGAGTAAACTTGGCTATCGGGAACGGCCTGCGTGAAGGTCACGTGGCTGAGAATATCCTTGAAACCAAAGACGAACAGCGCGCCCACGGATGGGTCAAGTGCGTCTGCTACACCCTGCTTGATCGCGGAAGGTGTTTCACCCCATGCAACCGGTGTCGGGTTCGCGCCAACCATGCGGTAATACTGCTGAAGCATCGCCGAACCGGGCACGCGGAACTTAACACCCGACAGATCGCTTGGCGTGATGACCGCGCCATTGCCGCCCTTACGAACAGCAACAACGCGTGGATCGATGTTGATGTAAAACAGCGCCTTAAAGCCCGAAGACTCGATTTTCGGGTCTACTTCTTGCTTCCAAGCATCCGAGTTCACAAGGTTTGTGAAACGCTGATTGGAACCACAGAAATACGGCATGTTGATCAGGTCAACTGTCGATGCAAACGGAGCGAAGTTTGACAGCGAGTGCTGCGCACACTGGATCGTGCCGCCCTGAACTGCCTGAGCAAGTGCGCCACCAGCGCCAAGCTGGCCACCCGGCGCAAGCTTTACGTAGACTTTGCCATTTGTTGCGTTCTGAATGTTCTCTTTGAGATCGAGCTGCATGATTGGATAGCTGCGCGATGCACCCAGAACGTAGGCAGTTGCCAGCGTCATGGTGTGTTCAGCAGCCGCTGCGCGATCGCGCTCTTCGTTTGCGGTTTGTGCAACAGCCGCATCGGACCACAGCATGCCTCCCGCACCAACAACCATGGCGGCCGTAAAGCTGCCCGTGCCTGCGAGTTTCAGAAAGTTACGGCGCGAGGCAGATGCCAGCTCCAGTTTCGTCTTGTCCATAGTTCCCTCCCTTGGGTCTTCTATTGAGTGTTTTCAGTTTTCTTGACTTCTTCCGCTTCCCTTTTCAGGATTGCGACTACGAAAGAGATCGATGCCGCAAACAGCAGGAGCATTTCCGACACGTTTCCGAGAATTGGATTTCCAGCAATCGAGCCAATGGCAACGTTTGCGACAAATATTACGACGAAAATTGCTGAAATAATCAAAGCCATGTCGTTGTCTCCTCCCATGCCGCCATTGGTCAGCGATTCGCAGTAAAATGTAAGCGCTTACATTTTTTAATGCAAGCACTTACATCACTAGGCTACATGTTGAGCTTGATATATAGTCTCTTTGAAAACACAGGTGCCCATGTCACGCGAAAGTCTACCACCAACGCCTGCCTCAAGTGTCCCGACGCTAGCAGATGTCGCGCGAATGGCCAATGTGTCGACCGCCACGGTCTCGCGCTGCTTGAATTCCCCCGATCAGGTTGCGGAACGCACCCGCACCCGCGTTATGGCCGCCGTCAAAGGCCTTGGATATGCACCAAACTTCGGCGCACGCGCGCTGGCCTCCAAGCAAACTAACACCATAGGCGCAGTCATTCCTACAATGGAGAATGCGATCTTTGCGCGTGGCATTCAGGCCTTTCAGGAAGAGCTTGGACGCCACGGATACACACTGCTGGTGGCAAGCTCCTCTTATCAGGAGGCCCTTGAAGAGGAACAAATCCGCACCCTCACAGCGCGCGGCGCGGACGGTCTTCTGCTCATCGGCTTTCACCGTAACGCTCGGGTCTACGAGTTCCTGAAGACCCGCTCGGTACCGGCTCTTGTGGCATGGGCCTATGACGCCGAAAACAACACACCCTCCATCGGGTTCTCCAATAAACACGCCATGGTCGATCTCGCGCGCATTGTCTTCGAGAAAGGGCACCGCCACATCGGCATGATCTCGGCTGACACGACCGCCAACGACCGTGCGCGCGACCGCCTAACAGGCGTGAAGCTTGCCGCTGGCGAGGCCGGTCTTGATGTCGACCGCATGCCGGTTATCGAAACCACCTATTCAATCGAGTGCGGTGTCGAAGCCTTCCGCCAGATCATGGCCTGGACGCCCCGACCCACCGCCGTCTTCTGCGGTAACGACGTTCTCGCAATTGGTGCCCTTCGCGCGGCAAAGGAAATGGGTCTGTCGGTTCCCGGCGATGTATCTATCACCGGTTTTGACGACATCGAACTGGCGTCACTGGCAGAACCCGCTCTCACCACGGTCCACGTTCCTCACCGCGAAATGGGACGACGCGCGGCAGGCATGTTGGTCGACATGGTCACCAAGAAAATCACGCCCAAAAGCGTCGAACTGCAAACCGATATCCGCCTGCGCCGAACACTTGGCCCACCACCGACTTAAAGACGGTCCAAAGTCTCCAGCGCCGTGGCGAAAAAACTCTCGGTGCCGAAATTCCCCGACTTCAGCGTGATCGCCACGTCGTGGCCCCCGCTTTTGGCGAAACACCACGGCACACCGGGCGCAATTTCCGGCCCGACATCCAAACGGCTCACACCCAAGGCCTGTGTGATTGCGCCCGAGGTCTCGCCCCCTGCCGATACAAACCGCCGCCGACCAGCGTCGCGCGCCGCAACCGCTAATGAGCCCAGTGCCGCTTCAACCAATTCGCCCGCACGCCCCCGGCCAAGTTTCTCTTGCACGGCGCGCACCTCGTCCGGGCTGGCCGTTGCATAGATCATTGGTGAGGCGTCCAAAGGCAGCGCCAAAAGCCACGCCTCCGCCGCACCGACACCTGCTTCCGCCAATGCCAACGGGTCCAGCCGATAGGATGGTTTGCTGACTTTAAATGCTGCCACCTGTGCATTGGTCATCGCCGATGCGCTTCCGGACAGCACAATCGCGCCCGGCCCAACGTCGGGCGCGTGAAATGCCTCCGCTGAGCGCGACAGCACCCCGTCCTCAATCAGCAACTCGGGCAAGGCAGTCGCCACCGCACTGCCACCCGTCATCAGCGCCATGTCGCGGCAGGCTTGCGCGATCACTCGCAAATCCGAATCCGCCACTGCGTCGACTACAACGTGGCCCACGCCCTCGCCTGCCAAAGTCGCAAGCCGCGCCCGTAAAGCGTCCACACCCTTCGCAACTGTCAGATAATCCGCAAGCCCCACCTGCCCCGTCACTTGCGGCGCAAGCAACCGCATCAGGTTGGAATCCCGCATTGGCGTCAGTGGATGATCTTTCATCGGGCTTTCCGCCAAAGGCTGCTGCCCGACAAACAGGTTCCCCATATAGATCGAGCGTCCATTTTCGGGAAACGCCGGACAATAGATCGTCTGCTCCGCCCCAAGCCGCGCCATAATCGCTTCTGCCACCGGACCAATGTTGCCTTCGGGCGTGGAATCAAAGGTCGAGCAATACTTCCAGAAGAACCTCTCCGCCCCCGCCGCCTTCAGCCACTCCAAAGCCTTCAACGTCTCGCCAACCGCCTCAACCACAGGAGCCGTGCGCGATTTCAACGCAATCACCTCAAACGGAGCCGTATCCCCCGACGGTGGCACATCCGGCACCCCAATCCGTAAAGAGACTGCTACGCCAGAGCGCGCCAGCAAGCCCGCCAAATCCGTGGCCCCGGTGAAATCATCCGCAATCGCGCCCAGCAAAGTCGCCATATCTTAGTCGTCCCCCGGTAATGTCAGCCCGGCGTTGCGCGCATAAACCTTTGCAACCGCCGCATCGTCTTCGCGCCCGAACCCCGAGCCCGACGCCGCCACAAACTGCTGCAACGCCGCTGCTGTTAACGGCGCACCAAACTTCGCGCCGCGTGCAATGTCCAAAACAATGCCCAAATCCTTTGACCAGATATCCACCGCCGAACGTGGCGTGTAGTCCCCGTCCACGATATGCGGCGCGCGGTTCTCCAACATCCAGCTTGTTCCGGCGCACAGCGGTATCACCTTCACGAAGTCCTCCGGCGAAATGCCTTGCGTCATGCCAAACGTCATGGCCTCAGCCATCGCCGCAATATGCACACCCGCCAAAAGCTGGTTCACCGCCTTCATTGCGGATCCGGCCCCGGCAGCATCGCCCAAACGGAATACAGTCTCGGCGCAAGCCTCAAGCACCGGCGCGGCCGCCTCAAAAGCCTCAGGCGCGCCAGACGCCAGCACCGACAACTTGCCGGCCGCCGCCTTCACCGACCCACCAGATATTGGCGCATCGATATACAGCACGCCCGCCTCAGCGCATTGCGCCTCCATGCGACGCGCGAACTCCGGAGGCACCGTGGCACAAGCCAACACAACCGAACCCGAAGACAAGCCTGCTACCACGCCGCCCTCGCCGAACAACACCGTCTCAGTCTGCGGGGCGTTCAAGACCACGACAACAACCGCGTCCAGCGCACCGGCGATCTGCGCCATCTCTCCGCTGGACCCACCGCTTGCGCGAAACCGCTCGGTGGCCTTTGCATTGACGTCAAACCCATGCACCTCATGGCCCCCCCGCAAAAGCGACGCTGCCATTCCGTATCCCATGGACCCAAGCCCGATCACTGCCATTTTCATCGCGAAACTCCTTAAAAAAAACCTCTGCCAAACGCCTGCCACAACATCCGCAGCGACGTCACAAACAAAAACAGCGCAAAAACACGCTTCAACACGCGCGCATCCAAAGAATGCGCCAACTGTGACCCAATAGGGGCGGTGAAAACACTTGTGGTAAAGATCAAAACCGCTGCGGGTAAGCTGACATAACCCAATGAGTACGGCGGACGTGCGCCCATGTCCCACCCCGCCCAGATGAAACCGAACACGGCAGGCACCGCAATCACAATCCCCAAAGCCGCCGCCGTGCCTATGGCGCGATGCACCGGAAAGGAAAACGCCGACAAGATCGGCACCGACAAAGTCCCCCCGCCAATTCCCATTAAAGCCGAGAGAATACCGATCGCTGTCGGTACAGCGGTCCGCGCAGCAACGCCTTTAGGCAAGTCCTCGGCCAGCACCACCGTGCGCGGTAACGCCAGATTGATCGCAACAAGCAAGGCCACCACGCCGAACAACACGGTCAAAAACGCCCCCGACACAACGCTTGCCAAGACGCCACCGATCAAAGCCCCCACGAACACCGCAGGCGCCCAGGACTTCAACAACTGCGCATCCACGCTGCCTCGCTTGCGGTGCGACCGCGCTGAGGAAATAGACGTCGGAATGATCGTCGCAAGCGACGTGCCAACTGCCATCGGCATGGCCAACTCAGCCGGAAGGCCCAAGAAGCCAGCCAGCAAAAAAAGCACCGGCACAATCACGATCCCGCCGCCAACGCCAAGCAACCCGGCCAAAACGCCTGAGATCGCGCCCGTCGCCAATAGGCCCAGTGCGAAAACGATCAGAAACTGCGCTGAATAGATGTCACTCACGACGCCTCCGGCACGTGCGTCAACGACACGGTCTGTCCGCTGACCGCCGCCGTCTTGATCGCCTCGACCACGCGCAGGCTCTCCAATCCTTCGCGACCGCTGACCAAAGGCGCGTGCCCATCGCGGATCACGCCAATGAAATTTTGCAACTGTCGCAACAAAGGTTCCGCCGCTTCAAACGGAACCGTCTCGGCGGCAATCGGCTCCCACCAACTGCGCTTATCCGTATGCTGCCAAAGCACCATATCGGGCACCGACAAGGCCCCGTGCGTGCCGCCGATCTTGTAGCAACTGGTAGTGATATGCGGGTAAACAGGGTTCTCGCCGCTTGTGAATTCCCAACTCCACGGGGCCGAAATGGTGTCGGAGACGCTGACCGTCGCCAAAGCACCGCTGGCAAAGCGTAAAAGGACCGCCATCGAGTCTTCAACGTCAAAGCCACGCACAGCGCGCGCTTCCATCGCTTGCACATTTACAACATTCCCGCAGAAATGCCGCAACAGATCAATGTCATGGATCAGGTTGATAAATACAGGCCCCGCCCCCGTCGCGCGCCGCCACTCAGGCGCAAAATAATCGTCCGGCTTGTAAAGCCAGAACTCAGCCGTCACCGACACGATCTCGCCCACACGCCCTTCGTCCAGAACCGCCTTCGCCGCCGCAACAAGCGGATTATGCCGCCGATGATGTCCGACCAAAATCTCCACACCGCGCGTCTCGGCTTCATCAACCAAAGCCGCCGCAGTGGCCGCATCATTCGCAATCGGCTTTTCAATCAGCACTGGAATGCCTGCGCGAATACACGCAAGCGCTTGTTCAACATGAAGCTGGTTGGGCGTCGCCAAGATGATCCCATCCGGGCGATGCGCCGCAACGTATTGCTCAAGGTCAGCAAACCAAACCGCGCCATGCGCGTCGGCCAGGTCCTTCGCCCTGGAGTCCGGGTCCACAATTCCCGCAAGCCGCGCACCACGCGCCACAACATCCACATGTGTCCGCCCGATCAGACCGGCTCCTACGACCGCAATCGCTGGTAATTCTGCCATGTGCCCCCCATTCGCCCCACGCGCGTTCCGTATCACTCTGCCCTCGCCTTCCGTCAAGTCACGCGCGGCGCCGCATCGCACGAGAAACTAGGGCTGTTGACGTTCATCTTGTCTGAATGATTGCCGCCGCGATTGAAACGAAGTCGCGGCGGGTTCCCTAAGTCGTCGTTCACGGCAATCGAAAAGCTGTGTCGCGGCCCGCTAACGAAACCCGTCTTCGCCATCTTTGTGCAGCCGTGGCCCTCGCGCCACGATCTTCTCAGGCGCCGCATTGACCCTCACATTCGGGGCGGCGTGAATATCGCCCGTCGCGCGTTGCGGATTATGCGCCCAATGCACTGCATTGGTCAGAACCTTGCGGACATTCGCGTCATAGTAAGTCGGATAGGTCTCGTGTCCGGGGCGGAAGTAGAACACGTTCCCTGCCCCGCGCCGATACGTCAGACCGGATCGAAAGACCTCTCCGCCCTGAAACCAGCTGATGAACACGGTTTCCAACGCCTCGGGCACACCAAAGGGCTCACCATACATCTCTTCCCGCTCAAGCACAAAACTTGGCGGCAAACCGCGCGCAATCGGATGCCC
>NZ_CALJXO010000038.1:0-30784 GCF_937988555.1 uncultured Boseongicola sp.
CCTTTTTGCAGCGCTCCGAATAGCGCATGGAGCACGGCTGCCATGAGGGCGAGACCAAGTGCGACCTGGCGGCCTTGGTCCGTGCCTTCGAGAGAAATCAGCCATTCGCTCAATTTTCGACCGTTTCCTCTTTGAAAATAACGCTGACTGTGCCGCCGAGGAAGGCCGCACTTAGGGTGTCGGGCGTTATGGCGCCAAGGCTCAAGAACGGGGCCAGAGGGATGGGCGACTGGGTTGCGATCTGGACAAAAACCTCGCCCCAGGGCACGGGGCCTGCGGTGATCAGGGCAACCAGAGCGGCCTTTGTATCCGCGTCAAACACATTGCCGGGAAGGTTCGACACAAGCGCGCGCAGGTCGCGTTTCGTGCCATCTATAACGCTTTCCGGAGAGCCCGGAACTGCGGAAAGCTTGCCAATCATGGCGCCAAGGATCAATCCGTCGGCGAAACCGCGATTTTCGACCTCAAGCGTCAAATGTTCAAGCATGAGGGTTTTAAGGGCAGTCGTATCCCCCGTCAGGAGTTGAGGCGAAACGCCGGTTGCGCGGAACCCGTAAGAAAAACGGTTTTCGCCCGGAAAATCGATATCCAGCGAGGCAAGTTCAAAGCGCCCGTCAGGAAAATCCCACCAGACAAAGAGTGTGGCGTCGATGTCGTTCCGACGGTTTTGCTCGGCCAGCATATAGCTGATCCATGCGTCTTCGGTGCGCGGCGTTATCCGCAATCCGTCAAGATCGCCTGTTAAGCTGATCCGTCCGCTGCCGATCGTTAGGGCCTCAATGCCCTCAAGACGCCAGATGAGTGAGGCTACTTCTATGGTGAGAATGTCTTGCGCAAGGACAAGGTCGCTTTGGCGGCAGGTGCCTTGATCTTCGGCGAATGTGCCGGGGTCTTGAAGCGTGTAATTGCTACTGTGTAGTGCCGACAGAAGGATCGCGCGCTCACTAGAGCAATCGGCTGTTACGATGGTTGGCGCAACCGCAAGAACGATCGCGGCCAGATATCTCACTCTTCCAACCCCGTAAGGGCGGCGGCGAATTCGCGGGGGTCGAACGGCGCGAGATCGTCGATTTGCTCGCCGACGCCGATGGCGTGGATTGGCAGGCCGAAGCGGTCGGCAAGCGCGACAAGGACGCCGCCTTTTGCGGTGCCATCAAGTTTGGTCATGATGAGGCCTGAGACGTCTGCGATTTTCTGGAAGATCTCAACTTGGTTGAGCGCGTTTTGACCCGTCGTCGCGTCAAGCACGAGAAGTGTGTTATGAGGCGCCTCGGGGTCTTTTTTGCGGATGACTCGCACGATCTTGGCAAGTTCTTCCATGAGGTCAGCGCGGTTTTGAAGGCGGCCTGCGGTGTCGATCATCAAAAGATCAGCACCGTCCGCCTCTGCCTTGGTCATGGCGTCATATGCAAGGCTGGCGGGGTCAGAGCCCTCGGGCGCAGTCATCACCGGCACGCCTGCGCGGTCACCCCAGACTTGCAACTGTTCGACTGCCGCCGCACGGAACGTGTCGCCCGCAGCGATAACGACGGTCTTGCCCGCGGCGCGGAATTGCGAGGCCAGTTTGCCGATGGTTGTGGTTTTTCCCGAGCCGTTTACGCCAACAACCAGCACCACCTGCGGGCGTTTTTGATAGATCGGCATGGGCTTGGCGACGGGTTCCATGATGCGGGCAATTTCGCTGGCCATCATGTCCTTAAGTTCGTCGGTCGAGAACTTTTTACCCAAGCGACCCTCGGCCATATTGGCCGTGACACGCATAGAGGTTTCGACGCCCATGTCAGCAGAGATGAGGAGTTCCTCGATCTGTTCCAACATATCATCATCAAGGGTACGGCGGACAACGGCTTTTTGTTCAGTACGACCGAAGATACGCCCGAAAAGGCCCGGCTTGGCAGGTTCGCGAGCCGCCTCCGAAACAGTTTCAACCGGGAGTGAGGTTGGAGTTGGAGTTGGAGTTGGTTCCGGCCTCTCTGGTTGGGCGTCCTCGATCTCTTTAGGGTCGACTGGCTCTGTCCTTCGCGGCGTTTGCTGCGCAATCGCTTGGTCGGCATCGTCGATCTCTTGATGATCGACTTGCTCTGGCTCTGGCTCTGGCTCTGGCTCTGGCTCTGGCTCTGGCTCTGGCTCTCGAATGGCAATCACTTCAGGGTCCGGCGCAATAGCTTTCTCAGGGCGCGGCACGACCGTTTCGACAATCGGTTCAGCTAATTCTTCGACTTCGACCGGGTCCGGCGACGGCGCTGCCTCGGCGATCGGCTCTTCTTCGACGCCGCCGTCCTCGACGATGGCATCAAGTCCCTTATCAATTTTCGAGGACGACTTGAACAGTCGCTCTTTCAGTTTCGAGAAAAACGCCATGAAGCCTCCGCGCCCGGTTTCTCTTCACCTATTCGCTTGAGAACGGAAGGAAAAGACTTGCGCGGGGGGCTTTGGCGGTTTGGACGTCAGATTTCGTCCGGGAAGTGCTTTATTGTCAGGCGGATCGGGTTTGGAGCTGCTTGGCCCAGACCACAGATCGACGCATCCGCCATCGCCTGACAGAGGTCCTCGAGAAGCGGCTGGTCCCATGTATCGGCCTGCATCAGCTTTACGGCCTTTTCACAGCCCACACGGCATGGCGTGCATTGGCCACAGCTTTCGTCTTCAAAAAATCTCAGCATATTGAGGGCGGCGGCTTTAACGCTGTCTTTGTCTGACAGGATTATGACAGCTGCGGAGCCGATGAAACTGCCTAAGGGCTGCAGCGTATCAAAGTCGAGCGGCACATCGTCTATAGAGGCTGGCAGAAGGCCTGAGGACGGACCTCCGGGCTGGTAGGCCTTAAAGGTGTGATCATCCGACATTCCGCCTGCGGCTTCGATGATGTCGGTGATGGTTGAGCCTGCTGGAAGAAGGTGCACGCCGGGTTTGTTAACACGGCCAGAGACCGAGTAGGAACGCAGGCCTTTGCGGCCATTCAGTTCGACGCTTGAGAGGATTTCAGGGCCCTCGCGGCAGATGCGGGCGACCCAGTGCAGCGTTTCGATGTTGTGGACCAGTGTCGGGCGTCCGAAAAGTCCGACTTGGGCGACGAAAGGTGGTCGGTGACGCGGAAGGCCGCGCTTGCCTTCGATCGACTCGATCATCGCGCTTTCTTCGCCGCAGATGTAGGCGCCGGCACCGCGACGGACTTCAATAAAGCCGGGTTCGACAATGCTTGCGGCCTCAAGAGCAGCAATTTCGGTGGCTAGGATGTGAAGAACCGCCGGGTATTCGTCACGCATATAGATGTAAACGCGGTCCGCTGAGACCGCCGCGGCAGCGATAAGCATGCCTTCAAGGAAAAGGTGCGGGGTGCGCTCAAGGTAGTAGCGATCTTTGAACGTGCCGGGTTCGCCTTCGTCTCCGTTAACGGCCATAAGGCGCGGGCCGGGATAGGAGCGCACGAAGCCCCATTTTTTGCCCGACGGAAATCCGGCGCCGCCAAGTCCGCGAAGGCCGGAGGCGAGAATTGTTTCTTCGACTTTATCCCAGTCTTGCGCGGCACGGTGGGTTTCCAATGCGTGGTAGCCCCCGGTCGCGCGGTAGCATTCAAGCGTTTCATAGGCGGGGATGTCGGCGTGGGTGTCGCCCGTTTTGGCAGCTGCAAGAACGCTTTCGGAGGTCGCGTGGTCGATGTGATTGTGGCCAATTTCAACAACCGGTGCTGTGTCACAGCGGCCCATGCAGGGCGCGCGAACAATGCGGATTTCGGCAGCATCGGTTCCCGCTTCGAGCGCCGATTTCAACGCCTGTGCACCGGCAAGTTCGCACGATAGCGAGTCGCAGACCCGCACAGTCAGCGCGGGCGGCGGCATTTCCCCTTCTTTGACCACGTCGAAATGGGCGTAGAAAGTTGCAACCTCGTAGACCTCGGCCTGTGCGATGCGAAGCTCTTCAGCGAGCGCGCGCATATGGGCCGCGGAGAGGTGTCCGTAGGCGTCCTGGACCAGGTGCAGAAATTCGATCAGCAAATCACGATTGCGGGGGGCGTCGCCGAGAAGAGCAAGCACTTCGGCGTGTGCGCCATCATCCAGCTGACGGCCTTTGGGCGTGTGACGCCCTTTGCCCCGTCCGGATTTCCAGACACCTTTTTTGCTTTCGTCCAACGCCATGTCGGCTCCCCGGATCTTGATTTTCTGACGACACTCTAGACGGTCTTAGGGGGGTGGAAAGCTCGAAAAGCGACGTCTCGGAGCTGTTTTCACGTCTTGGATTGGCAATGCGCGACGAGGATGCGAAACATGGGAGTATGAGAGTGTTGGTTTTCCTTATTTTGTGCCTGCCTGTGGCTGGTTTTTCTGCAGATCGGTCCGTGTCGCCGTCCGAGTTCGAATCCATAGTGACCGACAAGACGTTGTCGTATTCCATCCAAGGGGTTGAGTACGGCGCCGAAGAATATTTCGGTAGCCGCCGGGTCAGATGGTCGTATCTTGACGGCGAATGCGAGGACGGCGAATGGTATCCGAAGGGCGAGCAGGTTTGCTTTGTCTATGACGCATTGCCATCGCCACAGTGCTGGCAGTTCTACCTGCGCGATGACCGGCTTTTGGCGCGATTTGAAAATAATCCAGACGCGACAGAGCTTTACGAACTGGATCGGCGGGAAGAGCCGTTGATGTGCCTCGGTCCCAAAGTCGGGGTTTAGAACAAGGTGCCTTGATCCGGCTTTTTCTTTCGGAATTTGGGTTTTGATGCGGCGGCATCGGTGGTGACATTGACGCGTCCATCGCGGAATTGGATTTCAAGCGCTTGGGCAGATTTGGCGGCGTCCGCTCCGGTGACGATTGTTTCGCCCGCGCGCACAACAGAGTAGCCGCGTTGCAGAGTTTCCTCGTAACCGATTGAGCGACGCACACGGTCGAGGGCGTCGACTTTTTCCGAAGCACGCGAAAGGCCCAAGGCAAATGCTCCGTTAAGTTTCGGAGATAAAGCATTGAAATCGCGCCGCTGTCTGTCTGCTTTTTCCTTCAGGTGTGCGGGGCGAAGGCGGGTGGCAATAAGGCGGTCCTTGCGCGACTGAACCACGCGGATCAAGCCGGGGCCAAGGCGGCGAGACCATTCACCGACACGCTGGGTTTCTGTTCGCAGGCGCGCTCGCAACGTAGCCGGGCGGATCGCGCTGGACAGTTGTGCAACTTGTGCCGCATGCCGTTCTACCGTCTGTCGAAGCGCGCGCGGCAATGCTTCGTCGGCGCGGTCAAGGCGTTGGCGGGGTTCGTTCAAAAGGGCTTCGGCGCGCGGCAAAATGCGCACAAGGTCGCGGAGCCTTTCTTTGCGACGGCTGACGCCCTGGCCCACAGCGCGGCTAAGCCGGCCGTCTTGGCTATCAACCCAAGCAATCAGATCAAGGCGAACGGGGACGGCAAGCTCGGCGGCAGCGGTGGGCGTTGGGGCGCGTTTGTCGGAGGTGAAATCGATAAGGGTGGTGTCGGTTTCATGGCCAACGGCCGAGATCAGGGGGATATCACTATCGGCAGCGGCGCGCGCGACAACTTCTTCGTTGAAGCCCCAGAGGTCTTCGATAGAGCCGCCACCGCGTGCCACAATGATAAGATCGGGACGCGGAAGAGCGCCACCGGGCGTCATAGCATTGAAGCCTTTAATCGCGTTGGCGACTTGCGTCGCGCAGGCTTCGCCCTGAACTGCGACGGGCCAGATCAAGACCTTGCGCGGGAACCGGTCGCGCAAGCGATGCAGGATGTCACGTATGACGGCCCCTTGGGGAGACGTCACAACACCAATGATTTCAGGTAGATAAGGAAGCGGTTTTTTGCGGGCTTCGTCAAAAAGGCCTTCTGCTGCGAGCTTTTTCTTGCGGCGTTCCAGCATGGCCATCAAGGCGCCCTCGCCCGCGACGGCGATGCGCACCGCGTTCAAAGCATACTTCGATGAGAAGCCTGAGGCCGTCATTTTGCCTTCGGCAATGATCTCCATACCTTCTTCGGGCATCGTGCCAAGGCCCGGCACCTGCCCTTTCCACGACATGCATGACAGCACAGATTTGTCATCTTTCAGATCAAAATAAAGATGACCCGAGCGCGCGCGTGTCACGCGTCCAACCTCGCCGCGCACTCGAACGTAAGCCAACTCGCCTTCGATCAGACGGCGAACGGTCCCGGCAATTTCTGAGACCGAGAATTCGGGGGCGTTGTCGCCCGGTGTGTCTTCGAAAAGGTCCATTGCCCGTGCCTTGTGCTTGCGCTTGCGGGACCCTAGAACGCCTGAGAGGCGAGGTGAAGCGGGACATTGCGATGAATATTCTCATTCTTGGTGGCGGCGGGCGCGAACATTCGTTGGCTTGGGCCGCGCTGCAAAACCCGAAATGCGATGTGCTAATTGTGGCACCTGGAAACGCAGGCATCGCCGAGATCGCGACGTGCGCGGATCTGGACATCAATGACGGCGCTGCGGTTGTCGCTTTTGCCGAAGAACATGCGATAGATTTTGTGATTGTCGGACCCGAAGCGCCTTTGGCGGCAGGCGTGTCGGACGAATTGCGTGTGGCTGGATTTTTGGTGTTTGGGCCAAGTCAGGCGGCGGCGGAATTGGAGGCCTCGAAGGGCTTTACCAAGGAAGTCTGTGACGCTGCAAACGCCCCGACGGCGGCTTGGGCACGCTTTAACGATCCGGAAAGCGCGAAGGCTTATATTCGCGCGCAGGGCGCACCGATTGTTGTGAAGGCCGATGGGTTGGCCGCGGGCAAGGGCGTGGTTGTGGCAATGTCCAAGGTCGAAGCCTTGGATGCGATTGACAATATGTTCGGCGGCGCCTTTGGGGCTGCCGGAGCCGAAGTTGTGATCGAGGAGTTTATGGACGGCGAAGAAGCGTCGTTCTTTGTGCTGTGCGACGGGCTTGATGCGCTGCCGATTGGCACGGCGCAGGACCACAAGCGGGTTGGCGAAGGCGATACGGGCCCCAACACCGGCGGGATGGGGGCCTATTCCCCAGCGCCGGTCTTGTCGGATACTGTGGCGGCGCGCACGATGGAAGAGATCATCCGTCCGACCTTGGCCGAGATGGTGCGACGCGGCACACCGTATCAAGGCGTTTTATATGCAGGACTTATGATCAAGGACGGCGCGCCAAGGTTGGTGGAATACAATGTGCGTTTTGGCGATCCGGAGTGTCAGATTCTGATGATGCGGTTGGGCGCTCAGGCGTTTGATCTGATCCATGCTTGCGCCGAAGGTCGCCTGGCCGACGCACAAGTCACTTGGGCGGATGACCATGCGATCACGGTTGTTCTTGCCGCAAAAGGTTATCCGGGCAACTACGAAAAAGGTAGCGAGATCAAAGGACTGAGTGGATTAGGCGAAGACAGTTTTCGGATGGTCTTTCACGCCGGAACCACGCGGGACGGTGACAGTGTGCTTGCGACGGGCGGTCGGGTGCTGAATGTCACGGCACGAGCCGCCACACTGGAGGCGGCGCGCGCTGCCGCCTACGCGGATGTCGATGCAATTGACTGGCCCGGTGGGTTTTGCCGACGCGATATCGGCTGGCGCACGCTATCTGATTGACACAAGGGTTTTGCGGAGGACACCATGGCGACCGAACTAATGCGCAACGAGGCTGGCATTGCGACGGCATTGGGCATCCTTAAACAACAATTCGGTGAGCGTTTTCAAACCGGTGCTTCGGTGCGCGAACAACATGGTCACACAACGACGTGGATCGAAAACCAGCCGCCCGATGCCGTAATATTTGCGCGATCAACCGACGATGTCACTACCGTTGTGAAGGTCTGCGCGACCCACAAGGTGCCGATCATTGCCTTTGGTACAGGCACATCACTGGAAGGACACGTAAACGCCGCTGCGGGTGGGGTTTCCATTGATGTCAGTCAGATGAACCAAATTCTGGCAGTCCATTCAGAGGATCTAGATTGCGTTGTGCAACCCGGCGTGACCCGTAAACAGCTGAACGAGCACCTGCGCGATCAGGGGTTATTCTTCCCGATTGACCCCGGAGCAAATGCGTCCCTTGGCGGGATGGCTGCCACGCGCGCAAGCGGGACCAACGCGGTGCGCTATGGGACGATGAAGGATTGCGTTTTGTCACTGAAGGCCGTGTTGCCGGATGGTCGGGTGATCCGCACCGGGCAACGCGCAAGGAAGTCATCGGCGGGTTATGATCTGACGCGGTTGTTCATCGGGTCGGAAGGCACGCTAGGGATCATCACGGAACTTACGATCCGACTGCAAGGGATACCCGAGGCAATGGCCTCGGCCACCTGTTCGTTTCCCAACGTTGAAGCCGCCTGCAATACGGTGATATCTACGATCCAGATGGGTGTGCCGGTCGCACGGATCGAATTGTTGGACGAAGCGCAGGTGCGCGCGTGCAATGCTTATTCGAAACTTGAGCTGCAAGAGACCCCTTTGTTGTTGCTGGAATTTCATGGATCGAAAGCAAGCGTCGCCGAGCAGGCCGAGATATTTGGCGAGATTGCTGCGGATGTTGGGGGGACCAACTTTGCATGGACCGCATCTCCCGAGGAGCGCACGAAGCTTTGGCAGGCACGTCATGACGTCTATTGGGCAGCCCGCGCCTACCGGCCCGGCGCGAGCGTGGTGGCAACGGATGTTTGTGTCCCGATTTCTCGGCTGGCGGAATGTGTTTCAGCCGCGACCTCGAAAATGGCCGAGCTTGATCTGATCGCACCCATTGTCGGTCACGTGGGCGATGGCAACTTCCACACAAGCATTCTGGTGATGAAGGACGATGCTGATGAAGTCGCGCGCGCGGAGACTTTTGTAGGCTGGCTGAATGAAACGGCGATTGGCATGGAGGGCACCTGCACCGGAGAACATGGCGTTGGTCAAGGCAAGCGCGCATATCTGCAGGCCGAACTAGGCGACGCGACGGACGTGATGGTTGCGATCAAGGCGGCGATTGATCCTGATAACATAATGAACCCGGGCAAAATCGTCTGAGGGATGTATCTCGCGCCGCGCGGAACGGATGTTTTTGTCGATACCACCGCACATCTCGGAATTTCCACGCGCGGATTGGCACGTTTTGCATGAATGGTACATTTTCGGCGAAGCACGGATGCTGATCGACAATGGTGCCAATACAACAGACACTGGTGCAATGCTTGGCTTTTATAGTCACCTAGGCAATCGGGTTAAGGTTGGTGTGGGCTCTGAATTGGACCACGTCAGCGAAGATCTGGCCGACATCGACTAAATCGGCCAGGGCGCGTTTTTGAATATTGTGGCGAAGTTTTAAAGGCATCAACGCGCGTGGATCAGTCCTGCTTTTTGCGTTTCGCAAGCGCCTCGTAGCCGGGCAACACACGATCGGACCGCGCACGCAGCATCGCGCTGATCCGCGGTGTAGTGCCGGTTTCTGCGCGCGAACGGGTTTGCAGCACAGGCGTGTTGGCCGATCTTCCGCCAAGACTTTCGCGCAAGACAACATAGACGCCCGCAAGCACGATCACGCCCGCGCCGATCCATGTGAATTTATCAGGGTACTCGTTGAAAAAGGCCGCCCCAAAAATGGCTGCCCAGATGATCTGACTGTACTGCATAGGCGCGACAATCGCCGCATCTCCCGAGCGGTAGGCGAGGATGGTGCAAAGCGCACCGGTGAAACCGAACACAGCGACAATTGCCAGAAGACCGAGGTGTTCAATAGGCATCGGCACATATACAAATGGCAGGATCATCCCCATGATTGCGACGTTGGCCATCATCGGAAAAAGCACCATGACGGCGCTGCGTTCCTCGGCACCGATCTTGCGCGCAATAACAGCGGCAAAAGCGCTGCCGCTGGCCGCCGCAAGGCCCGCGAAATGCCCAAGCGTAAAAGGCTCTGCACCCGGTCTGAGGACGATAAGAACGCCGGCAAGCCCCATCGCGACGGCGGCCCAACGATGTGCGCCGACTTTCTCGCCCAGCATGGGGATCGACAAGATGGTGATCAGGAGGGGCGCGGCAAAGATGAAGGCGTAGACCTGCGCAAGCGGCAAGACGGAGAAGGCGTAAAACGCGCCGACGCCTGTGATTAAGACAGACGCGGTGCGCGCCAGTACCCACCACGGATGCACCGGGCGCAGGGTTCCCGGCGTTTTGTCAGTCATCAGCATCAGCGTAGCAAGAGGGAACCCGAGGAGAGCTGAGAAGAACAGGATCTGAAACGGGGCGTAAGTCGCGCCCAACACTTTGATCACGACGTCATGGGTCGAGAACACGGCAAAGCCTGCAAGCGCAAAGCCCACGGCTTTCAGATTTGATTTTTCGACCATCGCATTGATCCTGCAGGTATTCTGCAAGACCTCGCGTGAAGAGCGCGTTACGTCAAGCCGCCAAATGTGGGTGGCAGCCATGACGCGCGCGCAAGCCACAATGTGGAAACTGGGGCATGCAGCCCCCGAGCTTCAGAGCGATGCGTCGAGTTTCGCGACAATCGCGTCGCCCATTTCACTGGTCGACACTGGCGCGCTGCCTTCTTCGCCGATGAGATCTGCGGTGCGCAGACCATCCGCAAGAACGGCTTCAATGGCGTCTTCCAGGCGGGTGGCTTCGTCGCCTTCGTCGAAGCTATACCGCAGCGCCATGGCGAAGCTGAGGATACAGGCAATCGGGTTCGCTTTGCCCTGCCCTGCGATGTCAGGCGCCGAGCCGTGTACGGGTTCGTACATTGCTTTCGGGCGGCCGTTGGCCATCGGCGCGCCAAGCGAGGCCGAGGGCAACATGCCAAGCGAGCCAGTCAGCATCGCGGCGAGATCGGACAGCAGGTCCCCGAACAGGTTATCGGTGACGATGACGTCAAACTGCTTTGGCCACCGGGTCAACTGCATCGCGCCCGCGTCGGCGTACATGTGGCTGAGTTCAACGTCGGGGTACTCCGCCGCGTGGATTTCGGTCACAACGTCGCGCCACAATACGCCCGATTCCATAACGTTGGCTTTTTCCATCGAGCAGACTTTGTTGTCGCGCTTGCGGGCAAGTTCAAAAGCCGAGCGCGCGACGCGGGCTATTTCACTTTCAGTGTATCGCTGGGTGTTGATGCCGACGCGTTCGTTGCCTTCTTTGTGGATGCCGCGCGGTTCGCCGAAGTAAACGCCAGATGTCAGTTCCCGCACGATCATGATGTCGAGGCCACCAACGACATCTGCCTTAAGGGACGAGAAATCAGCAAGCGCATCAAAACACTGGGCCGGGCGCAGGTTGGCGTATAGGTCCATTTCTTTACGAAGGCGCAGAAGGCCGCGCTCGGGCTTTAGCGAGAAATCAAGGTTATCATAGGCCGGGCCACCCACAGCCCCGAGAAGGACGGCATCGGCTGCTTGGGCCTTGGCCATCGTCTCATCCGTAAGCGGCGTGCCGTGGGCGTCGTAGGCACATCCGCCGACCAAGTCTTCGCTGACGTCGAATGAAAGATCGCGCTTGGCTCCGTACCAGTCGATGACTTTGCGCACCTCGGTCATCACTTCGGGGCCAATGCCGTCACCGGCGAGAATAAGGAGGGAAGGGTTGGTCATAACTGTCTCCGACGTCAGGGTTTAAAGGGGCGTACCCCTGCTCCGCCGGGGCGTCAAGAAGCCCGGGGTTTCGCATCGCATTCATCGACCAATCGCGCCGCCAGAATGTCCCACACCCGCGCCACTCTCGGATTTTGGCGGATCTTTTCGTGGGCCGTCAGCCAAACCTCAAGAGCGGGGATATCGATGGGAAGATCAAGTTCTTCAACCAACGGGTCGGCTCGCCCGTTCCGGCATTGCGAAAATCCAACTCCGCACCCCGCACGAACCAATTCCCAGTAGACAGTCTGATTATCTGTCCGCACGGAAAAGAAATTGCGGTCGACGTTCACGCCCACATTCCGAAATCCCTGGATAATTTCCTCGTTACGATCGTAGCCAATAAAATCAAGCACAAGGAAGTCGTTTATGTTTTCCGGCCTGCCGTGCCGTTGAAGGTAGGTTCTGGCAGCGAAAATGCCCAGCGTCACGTCACCGATGTGGCGCGTAATCATGTCGAGTTGTTTTGGGCGATACATACGCACCGCTATGTCGGCCTCGCGAAACAAAAGGTTTTCGCTTTGGTCCGAGGCGACCAGATCAATCTGTATCTCGGGGTATTCGTGACGCACGTCCGCCAGCACTTTGGGAAGGATATAGTGAGAGACAAAAAGACTGGCTGTGATGCGGACCGTGCCGGCCACCTCAGTCTCGCCGCCGGTGGCCGCGCGCGACAAAGCCTCGGCGGCATTGCGCATGGCACGCGCGGGTTCAAGAAGGGTATCGCCCAATTCGGTGAGAGCCATGCCGCGCGCTTTCCGCCTGAAAAGATCAGCGCCAAGGGTATCCTCAATGGTTTGAATATGTCGGCCAACTGTGGGTTGGGACAGGCCAAGAGTACGCGCAGCCCCCGACAGAGAGCCGGTTTCAGCGACGGCAAGGAAGGCCTGCACAAGCGACCAATCGAGAGAACCCAGGGACTTATCCATTCAATACTGAATAGCAGATCTGCATTTTCTGGCAATTTCAATACGCAAAGGAATGGTAGAATGACACCGTAGAGACATTGATGGAGATCGTTGTGAGCGGAACAGTTTTGATATTAGGCGCGTCTGGTCGGTTTGGCCGCCATGCAGCCGAAGCGTTTTGGAACCGCAGTTGGCAGGTGAAAACCTTTGATCGGGAAACAGAGGATTTAGGCACTGCTGCAGCGGGCGTGGATGTCATCGTGAATGCCTGGAACCCACCTTACACCGCATGGGAGTGTGAGGTTCCACGGTTGACTGAACGGGTGATTGCCGCAGCCAAGTCCAGCGGCGCGGCGGTCATTTTGCCGGGCAATGTCTATGTTTTTGGGCATGATGCACCTCCTTTGCTTAGCGAAACGACGCCCCATGCCGCATCGAACTCCCTGGGACGCGTGCGGATCGAGATGGAGGCGGCCTATCGCGCTTCAGGCGTGCGCACCATCGTGTTGCGGGCCGGAGATTACATCGACACCGAGGCATCGGGGAACTGGTTTGACGCAGTCATAGCGGCCAAGTGCTCCCGCGGAACTTTTGTCGCCCCCGGCGATATGGACGCTGATCACGCCTGGGCCTGGTTGCCTGATCTGGCGCATGCGGCAGTCTTGCTGGCCGAGCGTCTTAGAACATTGGACACTTTTGAAGACCTGTCCTTTCCAGGCTTCAACTTGAGCATGTCCGCCTTGCACCGGATTTGTGAGCAGGCGACGGGACGCGATTTGGAGGTGCGACGGTTCCCGTGGTTTGCAATTCGAGTGGCCGGGCTTTTCTGGCCGATGGGACGCAGTCTGGTTGAGATGCGCTATCTTTGGTCGAAACCGCACCGGTTGGATGGGACACGGCTTCAGACCCTGTTGCCTGAATTACGAACAACCGATCCGCTGACCGCCATCACTGCCGCCCTGAATACTCCTGTCGAGCCAGACAAGTCTGTGGCGCGAGCCGAGGCGCACATCGCTGCTGAATGAGGTTCCGTCACCCTCAGGCCAAAGGACGCCGCTCCTAAGAAAGGTCAGACCGCGAGACGGCATCACGAGTGTGACACGCAGGTTGCCGGAGCGGTTAGGGTCATCGAGCCAGCCTACAATGTCGCGCTCGGGATCGCCCTTGTGGAAGTTGTTGGCTCTGCCGTCCGATTGAGCCGCCGCTTTGGCGCCAAGACTTTCGGGCTGAGGGTCTGCAAGGCGCAGATGACGCAAAAGCGCGTTGAGCGCATCGCCCCGCCCTCCGCCGTCAACGGGATCAAGATTTGAGATTCCCGCAAGGACGAAAAGCGCGTCTGATAGGGCCGCTAAGGTACCCTCGAGAACCTTCAGCCACAAGGGCGCTTCATCGTGATTGTGCCCGTCGCTCATGACTTCGGGGTCGTCGAAAACGGGCGACGCGCATGCCAAGCCAGAAGGTTAAGCATTCGCTCTGAAAAGGTTTTAAGCGGAACAATCCAGTGGGCGGTGGTGGAAAGGTGTTGATTTTGCGTAATATCATCGGGCGGAATGCCGCCGTTGAGATCACGCCAAAGAAGGCCTGTCGGATCTTGCGCATTGGCCCTGTCGATCGGCCATTTCGAAAGGATCGCAAGTCCCCCATCACCGGCCAAACGGCCATAACCCTGCGCGTCTTCAGGCTCGCCAAAACGGCCATCGCGATCAAAATCTTGCCCTGTCGGCAAGCCGTGATTTGGAGGGAGCGCGCAGCCTCGCGATAAAGGCCAAGACGATCTGCAAAGGTGTTCAGGGCAGCAGGGTTCGCGTCAAAGTCGAAATCAGCAAACACGATGGCATCCCCATCAGCCGCACGGATCACACGCAAGCTGGCCGAAATCTGCGTGTCGTCATCTTTTCGATGTCGCGCAGCAAAAGACCCAGGCCATCACGTGATAGTTAGGTGTGATAAACCACAATTCATAAGTCTTCTGAAATTGCCGTTCCGCCGATCAGCAGCGCGATCAGGCTGGCAGCAATCCGTTACCAGCCTCATCTTCGATTTTTGACTGGTGGCGTTTTTCGGTGATCATGCCCGCAATCCGCCCCATCGCGATGCCGCGCATGAAAAGAGACGCCGGTAAGAATGCCCATGCCGCCACCGTCCAGATCAACGTGTGTGGGTTTTCAAGCGACACGGAGCCAAAGAGCCCCGTTGCCGATTTGATTACCGCTGGCGTCAGGAATGGCAGCAAAAACCCTAGGGCAATGTTAAAGCGCGCGTCTCTTTCGAGGCGCTCAACCACGTCTCCGCCTGCTGTGGGGTCAAATGTAGGCAGGTTAACCCAAACGTTGAAGGCGCCGTTTTTCAGCGGCCAGCGCCGCACACGTTGAAGAATGATGAAGATCGCAAGCGTGAGGAGCGAAATTAGGTAGCTGATGCCTGCGGAATTGCGCACCAGCTCGATATGGTCAACCGACGTGTCCGGCGGCAGCATCAAAACGACGAGGCGCACGGGCGAATACGGAAAATCTATGACGCCCCCAATCGAAGCACCGATGCCTGCGACGAATGTGGTCAGGGAAGAAGGTTCGACCTGACCACGTGTCAAAAGCGCAATCAAAACAACGGTGAGGAAGAGTGACGTAAAGCGGATGCGGTTGAACGGCGGCGCATCACGAAACTCAACGAGACCCGGGTAAGACGAAGCATATTCAAAGAAGGTCAGGCCTGCGCCGAAGATGGCGACAAGCGTGACCATTTGCGCGGTGTCGCTTGTCATGCCGGGCAACAATAGCGATGGCGTGGCCAAAAGGACCACGACGAGTAGCGCACGGATAATTGCCCCTGCCAGCCGGATAATCACCGGGACTGCCCCTTTTCCTGACCTGATCCAACGATACGGACCGGCCTTTTTTTGTTTATGTTCCGCCAATTATGGCGGTCTGCCTCAATTTTGCCCAATTTTTGCCTTCTTTCCCCAAGCACGGCAACAATCCCTTACCCATGACGGGAGTCTGAGGCATTTTCGTGGTGCGAATGGTGCGAGATTGCATCATTTCGGCATGAAAAAAGGGCCGCCCTCGCGGACGGCCCCATATCTTGTGGCTAGGGGTTGTTTAGACCCAAGGGCGTTCGGCACCCGCTTTTGCTTCAAATGCATCGATGGAGGCGGCTGCGACCTCGACCGTGAGGCCAATGTCGTCGAGACCGTTCAAAAGACAGTGCTTGCGGAAGGCATCAACTTCGAAGGTGATTTCGCCGCCGTCGGGACCTTGGATGGTCTGGCTTTCGAGATCGACGGTGACAGTCGCATTGGCGCCGCGCGAGGCGTCGTCCATCAGCTTTTCGACGTCTTCTTCGGGCAACGTAATCGGCAGGATGCCGTTCTTGAAGCAATTGTTGTAGAAGATGTCAGCGAAAGAAGTTGAAATCACGCAACGAATGCCGAAGTCCATAAGCGCCCATGGGGCGTGTTCACGGCTTGAACCACAGCCAAAGTTCTCGCCTGCAACAAGGATTTCGGCTTTGCGATAGGCGGGCTGATTAAGCACGAAGTCCTCGACTTCGTTTCCTTCGCGGTCAAAGCGCATTTCGTCGAAAAGGTTCGCGCCAAGACCCGTGCGCTTAATAGTCTTCAGGAACTGCTTTGGGATGATCATATCGGTGTCGATATTCACAAGCGGCATGGGCGCAGCGATCCCAGTGAGGGTGGTGAATTTTTCCATCGTTTTGTCTCCTGACCTTGGCGATTTCCGACTGTCGGCATCGCATCGGTATTACGTAGGTACTGCGTCGGCGCAGGCGTTCGCGGGCATTTAACGCCCTGTTAAGGTCCCACCTGCCCCAACATCACATCAGATCGCGCACATCCGTCAGCTTGCCGGTGATCGCAGCAGCCGCGGCCATTCCGGGCGACATAAGGTGCGTACGCCCCTTATATCCCTGACGGCCCTCGAAGTTGCGGTTCGAGGTGGACGCGCAGCGCTCCTCGGGTGCAAGTTGGTCGGGGTTCATCGCAAGGCACATCGAACAGCCCGCAAGGCGCCACTCAAAACCCGCGTCCTTGAAGATGTCGGCAAGGCCTTCTTCTTCGGCCTGCAAGCGCACAAGACCCGACCCCGGCACGACCATGGCGCGCATGCCTTCCGCGATCTTCTTACCTTTGACGATCTCAGCGACGACACGAAGGTCTTCGATCCGGCCGTTGGTGCAGGACCCGATGAAGACTGTGTCGATTTTGATGTCTGTAAGCTTTTGACCAGGTGTAAGGCCCATATAGTCAAGGGAACGCTGCGCCGCGTCAACTTTGCCGCCCTGAAAACTGTCTGCCGAGGGCACTACATCGGTGATCGCCAGCACATCCTCGGGCGAGGTCCCCCAGGTCACGACAGGCGCGATGTCTTCGCCTTTGATCGTCACGACCGCATCCCAATGCGCGTCGTCGTCGGAAAAGAGCGTTTTCCAATAGGCAAGTGCAGCTTCCCACTGGTCAGCTTTCGGTGCATGGGGGCGGCCATTGACGTATTCGTATGTTTTCTCGTCGGGTGCGATTAGACCCGCGCGTGCGCCTCCTTCGATGGCCATGTTGCAGACGGTCATGCGACCTTCCATCGAAAGATCGCGGATTGCTTCGCCGCAATATTCAATGACATAGCCAGTGCCGCCTGCGGTGCCGGTTTTACCAATGACCGAAAGCGTGATGTCCTTGGCGGTGACGCCGGGACGCAGCTTACCGGTGATCTCGACCTTCATATTCTTCGACTTTTTCTGGATCAGCGTTTGCGTCGCCAAAACATGCTCAACCTCGGAAGTGCCGATGCCGTGGGCCAATGCGCCGAAGGCACCGTGGGTCGCCGTGTGGCTGTCGCCGCAAACGACCGTCATGCCCGGAAGCGTCCAGCCCTGCTCAGGGCCGACAATATGAACAATGCCTTGACGGATATCGGACACAGGATAGTAGTGAATGCCGAAGTCCTTGGCGTTCTTGTCCAAAGCGGCGACCTGAATGCGGCTGTCTTCGGGCATTTGCTCGGGATCGTTGCGGCCCGCCGTAGTTGGCACGTTATGGTCAGGTACAGCGATGGTTTTTTCTGGTGCGCGGACGGGGCGGCCAGCCAAACGCAATCCTTCAAAAGCCTGTGGCGAGGTCACTTCGTGGACAAGATGGCGGTCAATATAGAGCCGACAAGTGCCGTCGTCAGCTTCATGGGCAACGTGGTCGTCCCAGATTTTATCATAGAGCGTGCGAGGATTGGTCATTTTGAAAGTCCCTGAATGGCATGGAAAAGACGCGGGATATCGCGCAGTGAAGACGCTGCGTCAGGAAAGGCGCGCCAGCACCGTCATTGTCGCGCCGTAAAAACGTTCACGCAGGCGCGCGCGGTCATCCATGTCGAAAAAACGGTACATGCGCGATGGAATACAAGGGTTCGGTGGCAGGGGCAAGCGCTCTGCCCACGCGCTCTTCCCGGGGAAAATACTCCAGGGGAGCCCACGCAGCGTGCGGGGACAGAGCCCCCTCCCTGCGATGGGCGTGGCCCGACGTAATAATTACCTTGTTGCGACATCCCCATAATCGCCGGACGCCATCTCTTCGGCTTCGATGCTCTCAAACAGCGCCTTGAAGTTGCCTTCGCCAAAGCCGTTATCACCTTTTCTTTGAATAAACTCAAAGAAGATCGGACCAATTACAGTTTTGGAGAATATCTGCAGAAGGATCTTGGTTTCGCCCCCGTCCACAACCCCTTCCCCGTCGATCAGGATGCCGTTTTTCTTCATCTTCTCAATGGGTTCTTCGTGACCCGCGATGCGCGTCAGGCTCAGGTCATAATAGCTGCTGGGCGGCGGAGGCATAAACCGGACGCCGCGCGCGAAAATGGCGTCGGTGGCCTGGTAAATGTCGTGTGCACCGACGGCAATGTGCTGGATGCCCTCGCCCTTGTATTTCTTCAAGTAGTTAACGATCTGGCCAGTCTCACCGCGATCTTCGTTGATCGGGATCCGGATGCGACCGCACGGTGACGTAAGAGCGCGGCTGAGCAGTCCGGTGAATTTCCCTGCGATGTCGAAGAACCGGATCTCGCGGAAATTGAAGAGGTCTCCGTAAAAGTGGAACCAGACGTCCATGTTCCCCTTAAAGACGTTGTGCGTGAGGTGGTCGAGATAATAGAAGCCGACCCCTGTCGGATGGGCATTGGTGACCCAGGTGAAGTCCGCATTATACGGCGATGTTTCATAGTATTGATCAATGAAGTAGATCAGGCTGCCGCCGATACCCACAATAGCTGGCACGTCCATTGTTTTGCCAGGACCAGTGTATTCTTCGGCGCCTTTTGCGACCGCATGTTTCAGCGCATGATCGGCGTCAACAACACGCCAGCCCATAGAGGGAGCGCAGGGTCCGTGGTCTTCGATGAAATGGGCGGCGTGGGTATCTGGTTCGGCGTTGATCAGATAGCTGATGTCGCCCTGCTGCCAGACCTCAACCGCCTTGGAATTGTGTGTTGCGACATGGGTGTACCCCATCTGGGTGAACAGATCACGCAAGGCACTTGGATCGGGATGGGCGAATTCGACAAATTCAAAGCCGTCGGTCCCAGCCGGGTTGTCGGACGATATCGTCGCGCGCGGTGCATCGTGTGGAAACGGGCCCATGACGGCCTCCTATCTGTTCGCATCTTCGCAAAATAGACCATTTCACCTGCCGTTTTCGCGCGTATTAGCGATTTTTTTCTTTATTTTTGCGTCTGACTTGCGGATTGTATAATTTTAACGCGGGTTTATCGCATGATAAAGCTAGATGATATTGATCTTCGTATTCTGACAGCACTGCAAAGCGACGCACATGTCACGGCTGACACGCTAAGTACCGACCTGGGACTGTCGGCCAGTCAGATCGGCCGACGGCGCCAGCGGCTTGAGGCGGCAAGGCTGATCGAAGGTTATCGCGCGCGGCTTAATCCGGGCGCACTTGGGCTTAATGTTCAGGCGTTTGTGACGGTGCAGATGGCAACCCATGCGCCCGATAAGGTGCAGACCTTCACACGGATCGTGAAATTACGCCCCGAGATCACCTCGGCGTGGACAATGACCGGCGATGCCGACTATCTGTTGAGGGTATATTGCGCGGATCTTGCCGATCTTAACACATTGATACATCAGGTTCTGTTACCCCACCCCGCAGTGGCGCGGGTCCAGAGCCAGATTGTGATGGATCAACTAAAGGCAGACGGGCCGCTGCCAATCTGAAGGGCGAACTATGGAAGGCTTTCTGTTCCAAGCCGTGATCTACCTGCTGGCTGCGGTGATCGCGGTGCCATTGGCTGTGCGCCTTGGGCTTGGGTCGGTGCTTGGGTATCTATTGGCCGGCATCGTGATCGGACCCATTTTGGGGTTGGTTGCGGACACGAAAGGCCTGCAGCATTTCGCCGAATTTGGTGTGGTTTTGATGCTCTTCCTAATTGGTCTGGAACTTAGCCCACGCGCGCTTTGGGACATGCGACACCGCCTGCTTGGGCTTGGAGGGTTGCAGATTTTTGTGACGCTTGGCGCGGTGGCTTTGGGGTGTACTTATGTGTTCGGTCTGCCTTGGCAGTCGAGTGTGGCGGTCGGCATGATCATGTCATTATCTTCGACCGCTATCGTGCTTCAAACGCTGTCAGAAAAACGCCTGATGCAAACCGGAGGCGGGCGCTCGTCCTTCACTGTTCTTCTGAGCCAGGACATTGCAGTGATCCCGATGTTGATCTTCCTGCCGCTTCTGGCGATTGGGGGCATGACGAGTTTTGGCGAGGACGGCTCGATCTCTCGCGCTGCGGTCGAGGTGGTCGAGGATGACCATGGCGACGGCAGCGGAGCAGAGTTTGCGCTACATTTTATGGCCGAATTGCCCGCCTGGGGTGTCACGCTAGTCACGATCGCCGCGGTTGTCTCTGTCGTTTTGTTCGGCACTTTTGCGACCCGCCCGCTCTTTCGTTTCGTGCATATTGCGCGGCTGCGCGAGCTTTACACGGCGTTTGCTCTGCTGATTGTGGCGGCGATCGCGTTTCTGATGATCCTTGTTGGCCTGTCCCCTGCATTGGGTACCTTTCTGGCAGGTGTCGTCCTTGCAAATTCGGAGTTCCGGCACGAGCTGGAGAGCGACATAGCACCTTTCAAGGGTCTGCTTTTAGGCCTTTTTTTCATCACGGTTGGCGCGGGCATCAACTTTGCCGTCTTCTTCCGAGACCCGTTTGAACTCTTGGGATTCACGTTGCTTTTGATGTTTGGCAAAGGGTTGGTGTTGTATCTTCTTGCGGTGATTTTCCGCATGAAAGGTCGCAATAGGTGGCTGTTTACGCTTGGGTTGGCGCAGGCGGGTGAATTCGGATTTGTTCTGATTTCGTTCTCATTGCAGCAGGGTGTGTTCGGGATCGCGTTGGCCGAGCGTTTGTTGCTTGTAGTCGCCCTGTCGATGCTGCTGACACCCTTGTTCTTCATTGCCTACGAGCGTCTTCAGCACCGGATGACCGGCGATCTGAAAGAATCACCGGAGGCTGACGAAATAGATGAAAAGCAAAAGATCATTATCGCTGGGATCGGGCGGTTCGGGCAAGTTGTAAACCGGCTTTTGATGCTGGCAGGGTTTCGTGCCGTGGTGCTGGATCACAACCTTGAGGCCATCGACACGATGCGTCGGTTCGGGATCAAGGGATTCTTCGGGGACCCGACGCGACCCGATATGTTGCATGCCGCAGGGCTTGATGAGGCCAAGGTTTTGGTCGTAGCCATGGACGATAAGGACGCCTCGTTGCGATTGGTGCGGTATGCGCGATCAAGACGGCCCGATCTGCATATCGTGGCACGGGCGCATGACCGGGTGCATACCTATCAGCTTTATCAGGCGGGCGCGGATGACATTGTGCGTGAAATGTTTGACTCGTCTTTGCGAGCCGGACGTTATGTGCTTGAAAATATGGGGCTGACTGACATCGAAGCCTCGCGCATTGAGCATTTCTTCTACCGTAAAGACCGTGAAGGTCTACGGGAGCTGGCCGGGCTTTGGAAAGCGGACACACCGGTGGATCAGAACGCAGAATACGTCGAGCGTGCGCGGGAACTAAATACCGAACTTGAGACGGCTTTGGTGGCGCATCTTGACGAAGCTTCGATCTCGAATTTGGATATTGATGCGGTGACACGGCCCTTGCCACCGTTCGAGTCCGACATGGCCGGCTATAAGGGCGCTGGTCGGGACGACGTGCCTGATGATGGTAAAAGGACAAGCCGGGCTAGTTGACGGAGCGCCGCTCGGGGCCAGCAAAGGCTGTAATGGCCAGAATAACGCCCGAGACAGTCGCGATCATGCCGGCAGCGCTGACCGCATTCGTGCCCCCGATCCAAAGCGGGCCATAGCCCGCAAGGACATATCCTAAGATAGCCGAAAGCAACGCAAAGGCGACGGACCATGCGATCTGCGCGCCCAGCCGATTGGTCATCAGGCGCGCCGCGGCGGGCGGGCAGATGAACATTGCGATGACAATGATCGACCCGACGGCATCAAAGGCCGCGACGGCCGCAAGCGCCGAGGCGATCACCAGACCGAGGGATATAACGGTGACGGGAATGCCCAACGAGGCTGCAAAGCCTTCATCAAAGGTTGAGATCGCAAGCGGTCTCCAGAACAGGGCGAGAAGAATACCAATCAGGGCAACCACGACAGTGATACGGAACAACTCGGGTGGCAGGCCTTTCAGGGCTTGCGCGTCGAGAAGCGAGCCCCAGCCGATGGCGTCCAGCCAGATCAGGCTTTCGAGGTTGCCATAAAGCGCGTGTTCGACGTCGAGGTGGACGCCGGAAGTGTCGCTGAGTTCAAGAATTAATACGCCGCCCGCGAACATCGTGGTAAAGACGACGCCCATGGCCGCCCCTGGTTCGATGTGGCCAAAGCGGCGGATGCCTTCAATCATCGCGACCGCAATGAGGGCAGCGGTGGCGGCTCCGAACATCATGGCGGTGGCGGAAATCGTTCCGGTGAGAAGGAACGCGACAACGATGCCGGGCAGGACAACATGGCTGATGGCATCGCCGATCAGAGCCTGGCGACGCAGGATCAGAAAGTTGCCGGGCAGCGCACAAGCGACGGCGGCGAGGCAACCAATAAGCAAGGGTGTAAGGCTGAGGGGGACAAACTCGGCGCCGTTCATGCCGGTAGTCCTTTGGGGCCGCCGATGCGGGCATCAAGCTCGGCGATCTGGTCGGATGTGAGGACGTCTTCGATTTGCATCAGGCCATCGTAGCGGGCGGCGGCCATTTCCAAAGCCGGGTCAGCGCGGGCGGTTTCCCAGCGTTTTTCGTCCCTAAGCACGCGGGAGGCCCGCGCAATGCCATTTTCGGTCGGCACACCGTCAGCGCGCGCTAGACCTTCGGTGCGCAAAAGACGGATGGTGAGGGGTTCGTAAATCGGCTGGCCTTGGGCGAGCGAGACTAGGCCTTGGCGGATGTGGACGCCGCGTTGAAACTTACGATGATTAACGGCGCTGATCAAAAGGCCACGCGCCGGTGCGAACAGCATAGAGATTGCGAAGAGAGCGAAAGCCGTGAGGACGATAATCGGCCCGGTCGGGAGGTTGGGCGCAACGGCGGACGCGGATGCGCCGATCCATGCCGCAAGGCCGCCCAGGACGCCTGCGATGAGGACAACGCGGTCTGCTCGGTCACTCCAGAAGCGGGCGGCGACGGGCGGGATAATAAGCAGCGCGACGATCAAGATCAGGCCGACGATCTTGAGACCAATGACAGTGACACCCATGACGAGACCCATCATGATCAGATCAGTTCGATCAAGATTGATGCCGCTGGCGCGGGCGAATTCGGGATCGAAACTGACCATCATCATGGGACGACGGAAGATCGCGACAAGAAGAAGGGCTAGAGCCCCTCCCGCGGCGATGAGGATTGCGTCGGCGTAGAGCATGCCTGCGGTGGACCCGAGGAGGAAGCTTTCAAGGCCCGCCTGTCGGCCCGAGGACATGGTCTGGATAACAGTTAACAAGACGATGCCAAAGCCGAAGAAAACCGACAGGACCGCGCCGATGGCGGCGTCTTCGGTGAGGCGCGTGCGCGACGCAAGCCATTGGACAGCGAAGAGGCCAGCCGCGGCACTTATGGCTGATCCAATGAGGAGGCCGGGGAGGCTTCGACCGTCAAATCCAAGTGCAACCATGACAATGAAGGCAAGCGCCACGCCGGGAAGGGTCGCGTGGCTGATCGCATCGGACACAAGCGCGCGTTTGCGGAAAAAGAGGAAGCTGCCGGTGACGCCTGCGGCGACCCCAAGAAGGGTCGCGCCAAAGGTTACGAGCGTGGCGTTGTAGCCAAGCTGGAAGAACAGCGCTTCGAATAACATGACGTTAGCCTGCAACCGCGGCTGGGTCGATCCGGGCTGTGGCGAGACGTCCTCCGTAGGTGGCGGATAAGTTCGCGTCGGTGAAGGCGGTTTCAACCGGCCCCTCGGCGATTTTACGAACGTTCAGCAGCAGCACGTTGTCGAAGTAATCCGGCACGGTGGACAGATCGTGATGGACTGCGACAACCGTGCGGCCTTCGGCGCGCAGCGACTTCAGGACGGCAATGATGGCCTTTTCGGTGGCAGCATCAACACCGGCGAAGGGCTCGTCCAGTAGATAAAGATCGGCGTCCTGCGCCAGCGCACGCGCGAGGAACACACGTTGCTGCTGACCGCCGGACAACTGGCCAATCTGGCGGCTGGCAAAGTCGGTCATGCCGACGCGGTTCAGACACGACATCGCATGTTTGCGATCAGCCCCTGAAAGACGCCCCAGAAGGCCGGTTTTGCGAAAAAGACCCATAAGAACGACGTCAATAACGCGCACGGGGAAGTCCCAGTCGACGCTGGCGCGCTGGGGGACATAGGCGATGCGGTGCATTTCCGCCGCGACGGGGCGGCCCATTATGGTGACTTGCCCGGAGAGCGGCTTGATGATGCCCAGTGCCGCCTTGATCAGCGTGGATTTGCCAGCGCCGTTGGGGCCGACAATTGCGGTCATTTTGCCGGGTTGAAACGTGGCATCGACCGAGAATACGGCCGGCTTCTGGTCGTAAGAGACCGTCAGGCCACGGATCGCAAAGGGACTTTCGCGCAAGAACTGCGCTTCGGCCCGGACATTCTCTGCGTTTGCAATCTGAAGCATTTTGTTTCCTTAGCTTCCTGCGCTCAAAAGGCCATTCAACCCGCGTGCCGGCGCGGTGCCACCCAAAGCGGTGGCGATTGTGGTCGCGTTGTGATCGATCATTCCGACGTAGGTGCCCTCGTAGCTGCCGGGTTCGCCCATCGCGTCGGAGAAAAGCTCTCCGCCGATATTAAGGCTGTGGCCTTGGGCGGCGGCCCCTTCGATGAGAGCGCGGATCGAGCGATCGGAGACCGAGCTTTCGACGAAGACGGCACCAATTTTACGTTCCACAATCATATCGACGAGCGTCGAGATGCGATTCACACCCGCTTCGCTGTCGGTCGAAATACCTTGAATGCCGAGCACCTCAAAACCGTAGGCACGGCCGAAGTAATTGAAGGCGTCGTGGGCGGTGATCAGAACACGGGTTTCGGCGGGAACGGTTTCAAGCGACACCGCAGTGTAAGCCGCGAGTTTAGTCAACTCTGCAATGTAGGTTTCCGCGTTGGCGGCGAAATTGTCCGCAAAATCCGGGGCTGCTTCGCTCATGGCGTCGCGCACGGCTGCAACTGCATAGGTCCAAAGCGCCGGGTCCATCCAGACGTGCGGATCGAAGCGGTCGGCGTAGTCGTCATGGCTGACAAGGTCTTTGGCCGGGACGCCTTCGGCCACGGCGCGCACAGGCGTTTTACGCCCGAGATCAGCCAAAAAGTCTTCCATCTGCGCCTCTAGATAGAGGCCATTCCACAGCACAAGGTCGGCACGTGCCATGGCGAAGATATCTGTGCGAGTCTGGCGGTAACCATGTGGGTCGACCCCCGGCCCCATTAGGGCTTTGACCGTTACAAGGTCCCCGCCGACACGGCGTGCTGTGTCAGCAATCATGCCGGTTGTCGCAACGACAGAAAGCGTTGAACCCTTTGCACGCGCCTGCGCAGCCAAGCTTGCGGCGACAAATGCGCCTCCAATTGCTGTGATGAACTGCCGTCTTTGCACGTGTGGTCCTTTGTACTTAGATTTTTAAAAATGAGAATAATTCGCACTCTCATTACTAATTGAGAACAATTCGCAAGAAGTCAAGGTTTCCGATTGTGAATATTTTCTGGTCGGCAGCAATTCGCGCGTCGCAGATGGACGTTGAGAGGCGCGTGCGGACTTGACTCCTATGGCCCTGTGACCCCATGCAGATTGCGATAGCTTCGGTTCCGGCAGGCGACTGCCGGGCAAAAGGGAACGCGGTGCGGGGGAGAGCCTCCAATTCCGTGACTGCCCCCGCAACTGTAAGCGGCGAGCAACGGCTGAACGCGCCACTGGACGGTAACGTCTGGGAAGGCAGGCCCTAGCGACGACCCGTGAAGTCAGGAGACCTGCCGAGGCGTTCACCCAGTTCGGGGCGCGGGGCGCGTGTACGAGCTACGGTTCTCCGGCGTGGTGGCAGATGTTCGCCGTCCGGAGTGTGATTTCTTCGGATATTTGGATGAGACGTGGCGGCTTTTTTTGGGGCCGTTTTGGGGGTCAGCCATGGCAGTGGCAGACGGGACATCAACTGACTTCAAGGCCTCACGCGATGCGGGTAGCATTGCGTTGGTGCTTGGGCTTTTGGGCCTCGTGCTTTTTGGATTTGTCGTATCGTTGGTTACGGGGCCTTCGGGGATGTCTGTGGCGCGCGGACTGTCGGCGTTTTTTGTCGACAACGGCGGCCCAGAGACGGTCGTGATGCGCGAAATCCGCCTGCCACGCGCAGTTCTGGGCGCTCTGGTCGGGGCGGCTTTGGGCCTGTCCGGGGCCGCAATGCAAGGTTTGTTGCGCAATCCATTGGCCGAACCGGGATTAATTGGCGTTTCAGCGACGGCGGCTTTGGGGGCGGTGATCGCCCTTCAGACCGGGTTGGCGGCGACGTTTGCTTTGGCATTGCCGATCTTCGCGCTGGTCGGAGCCGGTGTGGCAGTTGGCCTGCTGTTGCTGCTGGCCGGGCCACGGGGATCATCACTGGTTTTGATTTTGGCGGGGATCGCGATTTCTGCATTGGCGGCGGCGGCCACGTCATTGGTGTTAAACCTGTCGCCGAACCCCTTTGCCGCAAGCGAGATTATTTTCTGGCTAATGGGATCATTGGCGGACCGCAGCTGGACCCATGTGTGGCTGGCGGGGCCGTTGATTGCTTTGGGCTGTGTGGTTTTGTTTTTGACCGGTCGGGGTCTCGACGCTTTGACCCTTGGCGAAGATGCGGCAGAGGCTTTGGGCGTTCGCATCGGGCGTTTGCGTTTAATGGTTGTGACAGGGACTGCTCTGGCTGTTGGCGCGGCGACGGCAGTTACGGGGGCAATCGGCTTTGTCGGGTTGGTTGTACCGCATATCTTGCGCCCCCTGACAGGCGGGCTGCCGTCGCGATTGTTGCCAGCGTCGGCATTGGGTGGGGCTGCGATGGTCCTTTTGGCCGACAGTGCCGCGCAGGGATTGTTGCCTGACCGGGATCTGAAGCTGGGGGTTTTGACCGCGTTCATTGGCGCGCCTGTGTTCCTGCATCTGATCTTTCGGACACGGAGGGCGGGGCTGTGAGCCTGTTGAGCCTTGATCTTTTGACGGTGATGCGTGGCGGCTGTCCGGTTGTGGATGGTGTTACGCTTGAGATTGGTGCCGGCGAGGTTGTTGGGCTGATCGGGCCAAACGGTGCTGGCAAGACGACGATGATGCGTGGCGCTTTGGGGCTTTTGGCCGCTTCTGGTGGGTCGTCGTTGACGGCCCTTCACGCGCGCGACCGCGCGAAGGCGGCGGCGTGGTTGCCACAGGCGCGCGAGATTGCCTGGCCAGTGTCCGTCGAGACTTTGGTATCGCTTGGGCGATCGCCCTATCTGGCAGGGGGGCGGAAGCTATCGCAGGCCGATCACGAGGCGGTCGCGCAGGCGTTAGAGCAGATGGGTCTGACGGCCTTTGCAAGGCGGGATGCAACTGCATTGTCGGGCGGTGAACAGGCACGCGTTTTAATTGCCCGCGTTTTGGCACAAAGCACACCTCTGATCATGGCGGACGAGCCGGTGGCAGGTTTGGACCCAGCCCATCAGTTCAGTTTAATGCGGGTCTTCTCAAAGCTGGCGCAGGGCGGCAAGTCGGTGTTGGTGTCGATGCATGACCTTGGGTTGGCCGCGCAACATTGCACGCGTTTGGTGATGATCCATCGCGGAAAGTTGGTGGCAGACGGCACACCACGCGAGGTGTTAAGCGACGACCGATTACGCGACGTGTTTCAAGTTTGCGGACGTTGGGATGGCGATGCGTTTCATGTGACAGACGTGTTGGAGGGGGCGGTATGATCGGACCCCAACGCATTGTGTGTCTGACCGAAGAAACGGTCGAGACCCTATATATCCTAGGCGCGGAAGACCGCATTGTCGGAGTGACTGGCTATGCGGTGCGCCCTGCCCGTGTGCGGCGTGAGAAGCCGCGTGTTGGCGCGTTCACCAGTGCTGACGTGCCGAAGATCTTGGCGCTTGAGCCGGATCTGGTCCTGACGTTTTCGGATTTGCAGGCGGATATTGCCGCGGATCTGATCCGGGCGGGCGTGGCTGTGCACGCGTTTAATCAGCGGTCGGTAGCAGGAATTTTCGAGATGATCGCCACGCTTGGCGCGTTGGTCGGGCATGCATCGCAGGCGGATGCTTTGATTGGCGAGCTGCAGGATAATATCTCGAAGGCGCGCACGACGGCGGCCGGGTGGGTACGGCCTCGGGTGTATTTTGAGGAATGGGACGCCCCTATGATTGCGGGGGTTGCCTGGGTGTCAGAACTGATTGCGATTGCTGGCGGCGACGATGTCTTCGCGGATCGTGCGCAGGCACAGGGCGCGAAGGGCCGGATTTTGGATAGCTCGGACGTGATTGCAGCCCGGCCAGATCTGATCCTCGCCAGTTGGTGTGGCAAGAAGGTGCGGCCAGAAAAGATCGCCGCGCGCGCCGGTTGGGCGGCTATTCCGGCGGTGTCACGGGGGCGCATTATTGAGTTGAAATCGCCCTTGGTGCTGGCTCCGGGGCCTGCGGCGTTAAGCGATGGTTTAGCCGCCATAGCTGCCGCGATTTCTGAGACGGCGGACGCGATGGAGACCGTGGCATGATCGCGCACTGGGATTTCATTGTGGCGTTTGGATTGGCGACAGGCATCCATTTGGCGGGTCTTGGGTATCACGCGGCAAACGGCGGGTTTGAGGGCGCGGGGGCCGAGGGACGCGCGGCGTTAAGTTTGCAAGCGGCTCCGGAGGGCATTTCGGACCTTGTTGCGGCCTGGGAGGCGGTCCCGGACGTATCCCCGATTGCAGAAGTATTGGATGCGCCTGTTTCTGAGGACACGGTAACCAAGGTTAACCTTTGGTCGGACAGCACGGTCCCAAATGCGACCCCGAAACTGGAGGATGCGCCAGAAGTGACGACTGCTCCGTCGATTGAAGCGGAAGCTGTCCCGCAATTGGCGGCTTTGCAACAGCCCGCACGATCTGTTCCGGACGTTAAGCCGGTTTGGGATGTAGCACGCGGGGCGGCTTCGCCATTGCCTTCGCTGGAGCTCCCTGCCCCGACGTTTGAAGCGCCAAGCACGGTGGAGCGGGCAATTGTTGCCACAACGCGCCCTGTGGCGCGCCCCGTGAGAAGCGACGCGGCCCCTGCCGTGGTTGCGCGTGGAACCGGCAGCGGTGTCAGTGCCGGGAATTTAGGCGAGACGCGGGTTGTCGGAACGCTGGCGCCTGCGGCACGGCTGGCCACACAGGCGGGTTGGGCCGCTAAAATTCAAAGCCGGATTGCGCGGCATCAAAAGTTCCCCCGTGGTGCGCGAGGACAAGGGCGCGTGCGTTTGCAGATGGATATTCTGGCCGATGGGCGCCTTGGAGCAGTGCGGATTGATCGCTCAAGCGGCGTTGCGGCGTTTGACAAGGCGGCTTTGCGTGCGGCGAAGACGGCGGCTCCGTTTCCCTCCGCGCCAAAGGGATTGGACCAGTCATCGTACACATTCGCGCAGTGGGTGAATTTCTCGCGTTAGCGCCGTGCCGCGCGTGGGCCGAGAAGATACCATGCGACGATCCCGACAAGCGGGATCAACAAGATGAACGCCCAAAGGCAAAGACGGACAAGGCCCGGTCGGGCATCGTAGACGGCCATGAAAGCCCAGATGTTTATCGCCCAGGCTGCGATCACGATAACACCAAGATATTGCACCATTTTAGCGGACCTTCGCGTTGCGGGTGAAAAGGGTTTCGCCGTCAATTTTGTAGCCGCCAATCAGCGATTGACCCTTTTGGGACATCAGCCAGTTCTCAAGCGTTACAGCCGCCTTATAGGCAACATGAGGGTGGCTGGCTGGATTGATAGCCAAGTAAGCGTATTGGTTTTGCAGTGCGAAATCTCCGGAAAACAGAATGGCCATGCCGTCTTTGTTGTCAAAATTCAACCGGCTAGCACGCTCGCTTAATGTATACGCCCCCATGGCGGCGGCGGTGTTGAGCGTTGCGCCCATCCCGAAGCCGAGTTCGCGCCACCACGCGGGATCGGGTGTGACGCCGGCTTTCTTCCAAATCGCTTGTCCGCGTCGGTGAGGCTCGCTGTCGTCGCCCCGACCAACGAAAAGGGCGGGCGCGTCAGACGGAGCACCGAAACATTCCCCGACAGTGTTTGCGAACTGCACCTCGGCGGGGTCGGCTTTGAGGCCGATGACCACGAAGTCATTGAATGTAATTTCGCGGCGGTGCGTGCGGTAACCCTCGGCCACGAATGTGGCCTCGCCCGCCCGTGCATGAACAAGGATGGCATCGATGTCGCCCGCTTTTCCAAGACGGATCAACTGCCCTGTACCGACAACAAGGCGGTTCACACCAAGGCCGGTATCCGTTTTGATCTGTGGCACGAGGACGTCGCTGAGGCCCGAATTGTAAAACCAGGGGGTGACCGCGAGTGTGAAGTTCTCAGCCACAGCGGCGGTCGCAAGCCAGACAGCCACGACGGTTTTTAGGGCCAGATACGTAAACTTCATTCGACGATGCCTCCTTTCAAAAACGCCTGCGGGCCTTGGGTTTGGGAACCTGCGAAAAACGGCTCGGCAAAGGCTGTTTCGACGATGGCGCCATTCAAAAGGAACGTAATGTGAGAGGCAATGCCGCTCCAGATATCTTTCATACCCCGGCGCGCCCC
>NZ_CALJXO010000039.1:0-4571 GCF_937988555.1 uncultured Boseongicola sp.
CCAGTCTCAGTTACCCAGAAAGGGCAATCTGCTCGGCTGCAAGAAGACCGCGCCAAACGGCGAGAGCGTCGGCATGGTTCAGCTTGAAATTGGCTCGGTTGTAGAGCGCGCGCTCCTGGCTGAACTTGTTTTGGACGGAAGCGCCAACGGCGACGAATTTCGGCAGACTTCGTCGTCGTCTAAACCGCAGCATTGCCCGTTCTCGCCTTCGAAAGATCCCTTTTCATGGTTTGCAAGCAAACCCCTGTCAGGCAGAGGGCGCGATTGTTGAACCCGCGACCGGTTTCCAGCCGGTCCGCCTTCCTGTTTCTCGTCCGCGTCACGAAGCTAGGTCACCGCCCTGCCCGTTTTAAGCCGGTTTGCTCTGACAGTGCCGCTGAAGGGTTTAAGTGCGTCCCAAAGAGCGAATGATATTCGTCCTTGTATACGAGATCCGTCTGGTGAAGGATCGTATGATGGACAATAACTAGGCGATAAATTCTGTTTCAGCCAATACCAGGGCAATCGCGTGTAGCCGAGAGAAATACGCATTCATTTCTTGACCGACTGATAAAATTCGAAGTTACTTGTTTCGAACTAATGGGGATTCCACAATGACCAACACTACATATTTCAATCGCCGCTTCTTCTTGGCGACCACCGCCGCCACATCGCTTTTGCTTGGGGCGGGCAGTGTGGCAGCAGCTGAGCCGATTAAGGTAGCTGGTATCTATACCGTGCCGGTTGAACAACAATGGGTCAGCCGAATTCACAAGGCCGCTTTGACTGCGCAAGAACGCGGGGACTTAGAATATACGTTCTCTGAGAATGTCAGCAATACGGACTACGCTCGCGTGATGCGCGAGTATGCTGAGGCTGGTAATACGTTGATCATCGGCGAAGTTTTCGGGGCTGAACAAGAAGCGCGTGAGGTCGCAGCAGACTACCCAAGCGTTGCGTTTTTGATGGGCTCTAGCTTCAAAGAAGATGCGGCACTGCCGAACTTCGCAGTTTTTGACAATTACATCCAAGACGCGTCTTACCTCTCAGGCATCATTGCAGGGTCGATGACGTCGTCTGGCAAAATCGGCATGGTTGGTGGCTTCCCAATCCCTGAGGTCAATCGACTGATGCACGCATTCATGGCCGGTGCGCTCGAAATGAACCCGGATATTCAGTTCCAGGTCAGCTTTATCGGGAGCTGGTTTGATCCGCCCAAGGCAAAAGAGACTGCATTTGCGATGATCGAAAATGGCGCGGATGTGCTTTATGCGGAGCGTTTTGGCGTCTCTGATGCGGCCAAAGAAAAAGGCATTTTGGCCATCGGAAACGTCATCGACACGCAGGCTGACTATCCTGATACGGTTGTCGCTTCTGCTATTTGGAACTTTGAGCCAACGCTGGATACGGCAATTGCAGCGGTGCAAGGCGACAGCTTTGTGGCCGCAGACTACGGTGTTTATTCCTTTATGAGCCAAGGCGGAACAGAGTTGGCCCCATTGGGAACATTTGAGGGAAAAATCCCCGCAGCCGCATTGGAATTGGTTGCCAAACGAGAGGCTGAAATTAAATCGGGCGCATTTTCGGTGACCATTAACGACGAAGAGCCGTCATCTTCCTAAGATACTATGTCCAAGAACCCTGTTGAGGCACTTTGCCTGAACGCAATCACTAAACGATTTGGAGAACTGATCGCAAATGATGCGGTCAGTTTTTCAGTCATGAAAGGTGAAGTTGTCGCGTTGTTGGGTGAAAATGGTGCGGGCAAAACAACGCTCATGAACATCCTGTTTGGGCAGTACACTGCCGACAGCGGAACCGTTGCAGTGTTTGGTGAAACCTTACCGCCTGGGAATTCGCGCGCGGCGTTGGATGCCGGCGTCGGCATGGTACATCAACATTTCACTCTGGCTGACAATCTGACCGTTCAAGAGAATATCACACTGGGTGCGCGCTCCTTGTTCAGCCCTCATCTTGACCGGGCCGCTTCTCGGGCCAAAATCATAGAACTGTCTGAGAAATTCCACCTTGTTGTATCCCCTGATGCGGACGTTGGCAGCCTGACGGTGGGTGAAAGGCAGCGCGTTGAGATCCTCAAGGCGCTTTATCGAGACGTTCAAATTTTGATCCTGGATGAGCCGACAGCTGTCCTCACTCCTCAAGAAACAGATGATTTGTTCGCCACGCTCAGGCTCGCCATTGCCAATGGGCTGTCGATCATTTTTATTTCGCATAAATTGCACGAAGTCATGGCGATTGCCGACCGCGTTATCGTATTGCGGCACGGTAAAATGACCGGCGGTGCCCGGACAAAAGACACCGACAAACACGCGCTTGCCGCGATGATGATGGGTGTAGAGGCGACCCCGCCCCAGGTAGCGCCCGTAAATCCGGGCGCGGTGCTTTTTGAACTGCAGAACGTCACCACCCCAGATTTTGGCAATGTCCCTGGTCTGAAATCGGTATCCCTTGCCTTGAAGGCTGGACAGATCATCGGCCTCGCCGGTGTCTCTGGCAACGGTCAAGCGGCGGTCGCTGATATTGTGGGCGGCTTGCACAATCCTTCTGCCGGACGTGTGGTGATGAATGGCAATACGATCCAAAAATGGAGCCCGCGTGAAGCGGTGCAAAACGGCATCGCGCGCATTCCCGAGGATCGACACAAGACCGGTACGATCGCAGACTTCGACCTGACTGAAAATGCAATACTCGAACGTTACAAGATGGATGCATTTAGCAAAGGCGGGTGGCTCAACTGGCGCAGATCGCGGGCTTTTGCAGACAGTATCATCGACAAATATGATGTGCGGTGTCCCAGCGCAGACACTCCAATTCGGCTGCTTTCAGGTGGCAACATGCAAAAGCTGATCCTAGGGCGCGTGCTGGAAGCTGATCCGCAGATCATTCTGGCCAATCAACCGGTCCGAGGCCTCGATATCGGGGCCGTCAATTATGTCCACAGTCAATTGCTGGCAGCGCGCGACGGTGGGGCCGCGGTGCTTTTGATCTCAGAGGACCTGGACGAGGTTATGGCCTTGTCGGATGTTATTCATGTGATCGCTGATGGAAGGTTGTCGCCCGAGTTTAGCCGGGGCCAGATGACACCAGCCCAACTTGGATTTTGGATGGCAGGTCAAGGGTTTGAAACGTCGGTGGCCCATGCGTCTTGAGCCCATCAAAAACCCGTCGCTGGCCCGCAGCCTTTTGCCGCCAGCGAGTGCTTTGGGGGTAACGGTTGTGATCGCGTCCCTTTTGGCGATGGTCGCTGGTGCAAATCCTTTTTCTGTTTTTGGGCTGATCCTCGAGGGCGCATTCGGGTCAAAATTCGCAATCCTGGAAACCTTGAACCGCGCTACGCCTTTGATCTTTACCGGTCTCGCTGTAGCGGTCGCCTTTCGCGCTAAGTTCTGGAACATCGGCGCAGAGGCGCAGCTGTACGCAGGCGCTCTAATGACAGTCTTGCTTGGCACGGGTTTTTTGCCGTGGCCTGGTGTCGTGATCCTTCCGACACTGGCGCTGTTCTCAATCCTAGCGGGCGCCACACTCCTCCTCGTTCCCGCACTCCTCAAAACACGCTTTGGGGTTGATGAGGTGGTCACGACACTGCTGTTCAATTTCATCTTCCTGCTCTTCATCTCAATGCTTCTGGAAGGTCCCCTAAAAGACCCGATGGGCATGGGTTGGCCCAAATCAGCACGGTTGATACCAGAAGCACGATTGCCACGGCTTGTCGAAGGTCTCAGGCTGCATTGGGGGTTTGCCCTAGCGATCCTGTCAGCCATCGCTGTTTGGATTGTCCAGACGCGTAGCACCCTAGGGTATGAAATGCGCGCCGTTGGGCTGAACAAACAAGCCGCCGCCTTTGCGGGCATCCCTGTGAACATAGTTTTGGTCAAGACAGCGCTTCTGTCAGGTGGCTTAGCTGCACTCGCTGGGTTCTCAGAGGTCGCGGGACTGAAAGGTAGTCTGACGCTCGATCTGTCACCCGGATTTGGCTACACTGGGATCATCGTCGCGATGCTGGCCTTGTTACATCCGCTTGGCGTGATCGTTGCCGCACTATTTGTTGCAGGGATATTTGTAGGGGCTGACAGCATGAGCAGAGCTGCCGACGTGCCGACCTATCTTGCGGACATCATGCTTGCGACAGCGTTACTGTTGATGGTTCTGGCCATCATGCTCACCCGTTTTCGAGTGGTGCGGGATTAATCTTATGGAAATCGTCGAAATCCTGTTCACCGCCAGCTTCTGGGCCGCCGCGATCCGGATCGCCAGCCCATTGATTTTCGCCACGTTGGGTGAGCTGATCTGCGAACGTGCAGGGGTTCTGAATCTTGGCATCGAAGGGATTATGGTTGCAGGGGCTTTTGCGGGCTGGATGGCGGTCTATTCTGGCACGGGGCTTTGGACGGGCGTCTGTGTAGCGATGCTTGTTGGAATGCTGTTCGGCACCCTGCACAGTATCCTAACAGTGCCTTTTGGATTGTCGCAGCATGTGGTGGGGCTTGGGGTGACGTTGCTGGCGACGTCCTCGACCTATTACGCCTACAGGCTTGCCTTGCCCGAGGTTACGAGCCCGCCCAAGATTGAAG
>NZ_CALJXO010000040.1:0-12439 GCF_937988555.1 uncultured Boseongicola sp.
GCCTGCTGGTAATTGGACCTGTTTTTTGGATTTTGGACATGACTAGCTCCATTCTAATGAGAATTTGTGGATCAAAGGCCAGAAAGCTGTTCTTCAAGCCGTTGTTTGGCGCGGGGCGGCAGACGCCCTGCAAGGAAATCGTCCGGCGCGCCGGCCTTGGAACCCACCTGAATGACCATGACCATTCCCATGGAAAAATGCGGCTTGCACATGACGGCATAGTAGCCTTTGGTTTCAAGCGTGACTTCGAACTCTTCGTTGACTTTGCCGCCAAAAGCGTCTGCCCCCTTGGGGATCATTCCCTTGATGGTTTCGGCATTGTGCCCACGATCCGTCGCAAGGAACTTGATCGTATCACCTGCCGAAACCGACAACGCGGCTGGTTCGAACACCATGTTTCCCGCTTCGCCCTTATTGAGCATGTGCACTTCGTAAGTTTCAGCAACGGCTGCGCCACCGATCGTTGATGCGAGAGCGAGTGCTGCTGTAAGCATTCGTAACATTGGTCTTTCCTTTCAATTGAAACGTCGTTGGTGCACTTTCTATCGAAACGGCAGTGTCGCCTCTTTGCGGATGAACAAACTTCGCTCGCTTTGGGATCAGGCTTTTGCGGGTTCGAGAATGTGCCTTATCCCGCGGAACCGAACGCGGTAGGGTCTGGCTTGAAGGCAATCAGATCGGGGCAATCAGAGCGTGAACAAACTCGACAACACTCTTCTGAAGTCATTGCCGCCCTTCTTGAACCTTGCGCCAGACCAGATCCGGGACATTCTCGAGCGCGCACAGCCAAGGCGTTTCGCGACAGGAGACACAATCTTTGCCGAAGACGGCACCGTGGATGCATTCTTTCTGCTTTTGGATGGCTACGTCCGTGCCGTGCGCATCACAGAGGACGGCGAACAGATCGTTTTGCTTCACATTTCTTCAGGGCAGTTGTTTGGCATTGCAAAAGCCATAGGGCGCACCACATATCCGGCCTCTGCAATTGCCACCGGCGAGTGTCTGGTGTTGTCCTGGCCGACAAGACACTGGGACGAGTTCATCAAAAAATATCCCCGTTTTGCAAGCGAAACCTACAGCACTGTCGGCAGTCGCATGGGCGAGTTGAACAATCGCATCGTTGAAATGTCGACGCTTCATGTCGAGCAACGGGTTGCAAATGCGATCCTGCGAATGGTGCAACAGGCAGGCCGCAAAACCGAGCAAGGGATCGAGATCGACTTTCCCGTCACGCGGCAGGATGTCGCCGAAATGGCAGGCACGACATTGCATACCGTCAGCCGTCTTCTCAGTGCATGGCAAAAGGCCGAGATCATAGCAAGCCGTAGAAAGCTTATAGTGGTGACGGCCCCCCACAAGCTTGTGGTGTTTTCGGAGACCGGCCAATTTCCCGAATAGCGGCGCGCAAATCGTTTCGAAGGACGTCAGGGTCCAGACGATAAATCACGCAGACCTCGTCAAGAGTATGCATAAGGTTGACCGAGCATCCGACGCAGTACATGCCACGGCGTAGAAAGACGCCAATGGTTTCTGGCCGCCGTTGCATCAGCCGTCCGACCGAAAGACCGTCGCGGGGTCGAATTTCGATGGGCATGCATTCCTCCATAAGTTGCCCAAGCCTGCCTCCGATGTGAATCGGTCTCTTTGTCTAGGCTCAAACTTCTGGAGAGTTTTAAGTGCCTCCGACGTGTCGCGGATCCCGAAAACAAAACTGTATGCCCTCAGAGCGAACAGAAGCAAAAAGAGAGAATTGAGCGGGCTGAGTTTTCACATATTGTCGTAGCAACACCATTTCTTCCCTGACGGCAATTTTGGGACAAATCGTGGGAAGGAGGTCTTTGATGCCAAAGCCAAAGCTGTCTCAGCATTCTCTCAGACTTGGAATTCTGTTATCCCTTGGGTTGCTAGGGTCCTCTAGGAGCATCAGTTATGACACGAAAAATCGCGAACAAGGTCTATGAAGGTGAACTTGCGCGCCTACAAATTGAATTGGTGAAGCTTCAGGAGTGGGTGAAACATTCAGGACATCGAGTCGCCATTGTCTTTGAGGGGCGCGATGCTGCCGGGAAGGGTGGAACGATCAAGCGAATTACTGAAGCGTTGAATCCGCGCATATGCCAAGTAGTTGCACTTCCGGCGCCGACGGAACGAGAGAAGTCCCAATGGTATTTTCAGCGATACACAGCGCATCTACCGGCAGCAGGTGAAATCGTCATATTCGACCGTTCGTGGTACAATCGTGCGGGTGTTGAGAGGGTTATGGGGTTTTGCACCGACGAAGAATACACAGAGTTCATGCGAAGCTGCCCAGAGTTTGAAAGAATGCTGGTCCGCTCCGGAATTCAGCTCATCAAGTATTGGTTTTCAGTAAGCGACGAGGAACAGGAGCGGCGGTTTCAGAAGCGCCTGACCGATCCGACTAAGCAATGGAAGCTCAGCCCGATGGATCTGCAAAGCCGCAAGCGTTGGGCGGACTATTCAAAAGCTAAGGACAATATGTTTGCCCACACCGATATCAAGCAAGCTCCATGGTATGTGGTAGATTCTGACGTCAAAAAGCACGCGCGATTGAACTGCATAAGCCACCTTCTCTCACTGATCCCCTATGAGGATGTTTTTAGAGATCCTATCGCGCTGGAGGACCGCCCACCGCAAAAAGGATATGAGCGTCCTCCGATGAGTGACCAGACTTTTGTCCCCGAAGTTCATAAAAAATTGGATTAGAAGGCATAAGCAGCAGCGCTATTGGCAGCAGCGCACAAAAGAGGCGCAAAAACTGGCGGATGGTATCGCGCCAAGGGTTCTTGATCTGGAGGTCAGCTTCAGAGACCAAGTCTATGCTTACCAGGCACTAAATCTCATGGGTGTAGGCGTCGCAGTGCGCGCATTTACCATGCACGAGCTAATTGCTGAAAAGATGCGCCCTGCTGCAACAGCCAATCAGAAAGCGATATCGCCGCCAAGACGTCTACGACACCGCCTATCTGATTGATGACCGTGATTTTGGCGCGGCCGGCAAATCCGAAATTCTGGCGACACTGATCGAAAAATGCCGCAGCAGCGGTATTGAAGCCAACCAAACGTCCATGGACGATCCGGAAATCAAGCGTCGCGCAGCGGCGGACTGGGACACGTTAACCTTGGAAGTGAGTGACCTGCCGAATTTCGAAGAGCGCTTTGTCCTCATGCGCGATCTTTATGTTTCGCTGCCGTCGGATGACCCACAGAACGACTCGTAGTCAGCCCGATGGGGCGCATTTTGGTCGCTGGAGAACCCGGAGCTGACATCATTACCGAACTTTATCGCGTTGCGGGCGAGTTGGTGATCGACAAACCGGGCAATGGCGGCAGCCATGTTTGCAACCTCTTCATCGAGGAGGAATGCTCCAATTTCTTCAAAGCAACAGGATATAAAACCAATTGAACGCAAAACGCTCTAAGCAGTCGAAAGGTCACGAAAAGCTGGCTGAACGTCGGGTTGATTCCGCTACCCGGCCTCATGCTGGAAAACACTTGAGAACTGCTCACGCAATAATTTCTTTTGCACTTTGCCCATAGTGTTGCGCGGTAAGGCGTCGACCACCTCGATCCAACGGGGTCGCTTGAACCCGGCCAAGTCACGCTTGGCCGCATCTTCGATCGCTTTCACATCCAAGGCAGTATTGGGTTCTGCAACCAGCACAGCAATCACACTTTCACCGAAATCTGGGTGGGGCGCTCCGATAACTGCGCTTTCCAGGACGCCGTCGAGATCGTCAAGAAACAGTTCAATTTCCTTGGGGTAGATATTGTAGCCACCAGAAATGATCAGGTCCTTCCCACGTCCGACGATATGGACATAGCCGTCCATGTCGATCAAGGCCAGATCGCCCGTGATGAAAAAGCCATCTGGGCGAAGCTCCTCCTTCGTTTTCTCAGGCATGTTCCAATAGCCTTTGAATACGTTAGGACCGCGCACCTCTAAAACGCCGATTTCGTTGCGGTCCAGTTCGCCTCCGCTTACGGGATCGCAGACTTTTACTTCAACATCGGCCAGAGGAAACCCGACTGTGCCCGCACGGCGGTCGCCGATATAAGGATTTGAGGTGTTCATGCTGGTTTCGGTCATGCCGTAGCGTTCCAGTATCCGGTGCCCTGTCCGTTCGGCGAAGCGTTCGTGGGTTTCCGCCAGCAAGGGAGCGGAGCCCGAGATAAAGAGCCGCATATGGGACGTCATGTCTTTGTCGAAACGCGCATCGTCAAGAAGGCGCGTATAGAATGTCGGCACACCCATCATGGCGGTTGCATCGGGCAGGCGGGCAAGGGCTGTTTCGACGTCAAACTTCGGCAGGAAGATCATGGAACCGGCGGCCAGAAGCATAACATTCGTCGCCACAAACAGGCCATGACTGTGAAAGATCGGCAGGGCATGCAAAAGAACATCGCCGCTTGTAAAACGCCATTCGTCCACAAGCGCTTGTGCATTTGAAGACAGGTTTTTGTGGGTGAGCATCGCGCCCTTGGAGCGACCTGTCGTGCCCGACGTGTAGAGTAAGGCCGCAATATCGTTCTCGACACGGTGTGCAGTTTCGGCAGTATCGATTTGCTTTGACATCAGATCGGCCATTGTGCCGGTTCCGTCGCCCGCAAGTGTTAGAAGGGCGCAGTTCTTTTCACGGGCTATCTCCGCAAGCGCGTCTGCCTCACTAGGATCACAAACAAAGAGCGCGGCGCCGCTGTCCCCAACGAAATAGTCAAGTTCGGATGCGGTGTAGGCAGTGTTGAGCGGCAGAAAGATAACGCCTGCCTGCACACAACCGGCATAGAGCGCCAAGGCTTGGGGAGACTTGTTGATATGCACGGCTACCCGGTCACCAGGAACGAGGCCGAGTGCTTTGAATGCATTGGCAAACTGCGCGGCCATAGAGAGGAAGGCCGAATAGCTGATTGTGCTTCCCTCTGAAACATAAAGGAACGGTGCGTCACTGCCCGCATGAGGGGCGAACAGCGCGTCGTAAAGGTGGTTGCTCATCGTGTTCTATGTCCCATCGCTGCCCCGTTTCTACGGGCGGATCAATTGGTTTTGAGGGCTTCCTGCTCGAGGATTTTCGTATAACGCGCAAATCCCAATGTGACGTGGGCGTGAGCCGCCGCGCGCGCGGCTTCAGTATCGCCGGCGGCGACGGCTTCGGTAATCGCACCATGCTCTTCCAACGAGCGCGCAATATTGGTGGCGATGGATAGCCCGCGCCTGCGGAACAGGTGCATCTCTTTGACGATATTGTCGTAGATCGATTTTGCCCTTGGATTATTTGAGGCTTCGAGAAGCAAGTCGTGGAATTCGATGTTCAACGCATAGTAGCTTTCAGTGTCGTCATTGCGACGCGCGTCTTCCATCTTGTTCATATTCCTTTTCAAGGGCTTAAGAACCCCCCGTCCTGCGCCGCTTGCAACTTCCCGCGCTGCAGCCGAGCATGCCATCGCGAAAATAGCGCCGCGCAATTCGTAAAGGTTGCGCACTTCATCCAACGTCGTCTGGTGAACGAACGCGCCCCGATTGGCGATCAGATCGATAAGGCCTGAATCGGCGAGGGAACGTATCGCTTCGCGGACAGTTCCGCGACTGACGCCCATCGCGTTTGAGAGCGCAAGTTCATTCATCTTTTCACCAGCTGCGAGTTCGCCTGCTTCGATCATCCGCTCGAGTTCACGGCGCACTTCACCTGCCAGAGTCGCACGCTGCGCGCCAATTACTCTTGCGTTCATGTCCATACCCTCTGTTGATTGAACCTGATTATTTTGTCAACAATCAACATTCATATTGTTATTTGCTGATATACCGCATATGTCTTTTGTAACAACCTGAACCGCATGGGGCCAGAGATGAACCAGCTTGCTGAGATTTAAATGACTGACCTTGAAAAAGCCCGCACGTCGACGCCAAGTCCTGCGGGAAGCACCGCCCTAAATGGGTTGCGTGTCTTGGATCTTACCCGGGTCCGTTCTGGACCAACATGCGTGCGCCAGTTGGCGGACTGGGGTGCGGATGTGATCAAAATTGAGGCGCCAGTCGATACGGCGCAGTTTGGTGGCCCAAGATCGGGACCGGACTTTCAGAACCTGCACCGCAACAAGCGCAGCCTTACACTCGACCTTAAAAGTGAGGCTGGCAAGGCCGCGTTTCGCAAGCTTGCTGATACGGCAGATGTGATTGTTGAAAACTTCCGTCCGGCAGTGAAGACGCGTTTGGGCATTGATTATGAGACCTTGTCAAAGACCAACCCGGGCTTGGTCTACGCTTCAATTTCCGGCTTCGGGCAAGACGGTCCGTTGGCAGATCGCCCGGGCTTCGACCAGATTGCTCAAGGCATGGGGGGATTGATGTCCATAACCGGTAAGCCCGGGGAAGGGCCGATGCGCGTGGGCATCCCAATTGCGGACCTCTGCGCTGGTCTTTTAGCGGCTCAGGGCATTCTAGTTGCTCTTTTTGAGCGGCAGCATTCGGGCATGGGTCAATGGGTGCAAACATCACTGTTGCAGGCGCAGGTTTTTATGCTGGACTTCCAGGCTGCGCGGTTTCTGATGGATGGCGATGTTCCCAAGCAGGCCGGTAATAATCATCCGACGTCGATCCCGACTGGTGTCTTCAAGACGAGCGATGGACATATGAATCTTGCCGTCACCGGGAACAATATCTGGGCTAAATTTGCCGAGACGGTCGACCGAAAGGACTGGTTGGAGGATCCCGACTACGCAACTCCGACCGCGCGCTCGGACAATCGCGACGCATTGGGGGTCGAGATTGAGGCCATCACGCAGACGCGGACAACGGCGGAGTGGATCGAACTGTTCACAGCTGCCGGGGTGCCAGCCGGTGAGATCAACGATATCGGTCAGGTGTTCAGCAATGAACAGGTGCGTCACTTGGGTATGGCCCAGCCGGTTGTCAGCCAGGAGCGTGGCGAGACGGAACTGGTCGGACAACCCATCATCATGAGCAGAACGCCAAGTCGGATCGCCAGTCCGCCACCAACAGCCGGCCAGCACAGCGAAGAGTTGCTCCTCGAAATTGGGCTCAGCTCTGAAGAAATCGCTGATATGAAGGCCTCTGGCGCAACCTGAACATTTAAAAAGCGAACCCAACAATGACCACCAAGATACTTACAGAGCAGTCCGGCGACATAGCGCGGATCATCTTCAATCAACCGGAAAAGCGCAACGCGGTGTCACTTGAGATGTGGGAAGCTGTCGAAGAAGCTGCAACGCGTTTTGCCGCCGATGAAACGGTGCGTATTTTGATCTTGTCGGGTGCGGGCGGAAAGGCCTTTGTGTCCGGCGCCGATATCTCAAAGTTTGAAACCGAACGCGGGAGCGCCGAGGCAGTAGATCACTATAATGCTACCACAAAGCGCGTTTATGATCTGATCGAGGCCTTTCCAAAGCCGACTATTGCACAGATTGACGGATACTGCATCGGCGGTGGTGTCGCATTGTCCTTGTCCTGCGACATCCGGATTTGCGGTGAGAAATCACAGTTTGCGGTGCCTGCGGCCAAGCTAGGGCTGGGTTATGGCTTTGCCGGGATAAAGCGGTTGGTGGATGTCGTTGGTCCGTCCTTTGCAAAAGAGATATTTTTTACCGCGCGCCGTTTCACTTCGCAGGAGGCAATGGGGATGGGGCTGGTAAACCGGGTCGTACCTGACGATCAGGTGGCGCAGGTTGCGGAAGAAACTGCGCGGATGATCGCGGACAATGCTCCCATGACTGTAAGTTCGGTGAAATTCATTGTTGCTCAGACCGTTGCTCCGGAAAGTGAGCGTGATCTTGAGGGATGTGCGGTTCGCGTGAAGGCCTGTTTCGACAGTGCAGACTACATTGAGGGCCGCCGGGCATTTCTTGAGAAGCGTAAAGCTAATTTTGTTGGTGCTTGATGGAAAAGGTCGGTTCTGAGCGAATTGATGAGGCTGGCGCACGCGCCCATTTTGAGACGGCCCTTGCGGATCATGCCCAAGAGTTCGAGACGTTCTTTTTTGCGCGCTTTCTTGGCCTAAGGTTCGAGTATTTGCCTCAGGACGTGCCAGGAGAGGACAAAGAAGTCTGCAAACTGACATTTGACGTGACAGATATGTTGAAGAACCCACAAGGCACATTGCACGGCGGAGCGATGGCTTCAGCGATGGATATTTCGATGGGCCATCTTGTCAAGAAAGTCGCAGGCCCTGGGGCCACCATAGAGATGAAGGTTCAGTTCATGCGGCCTGTCCGCGAAGGCACTGTTACCTGTGAGGGGCGTTTCCTGAAGCGAGGGCGCAGTTTGTCCTTTATGGAGAGCCGCCTTTCTGGTCCGGACGGTAAGCTCGCGGCACTTGCTACCGCGACATGGAAAATGCCCTAGCGGCGACCTTTTGGGGTTTGAGCGACATGACCTTCTCATCCGAGCTTTTATCTGATGTGCGATCAAAATTTGCGCATGTCGCGGAATGTCCTTTTGGTGGCCCGCGCGTTTTTTTTGAAAATGCCGGGGGCGCGCTGACGCTGAATTCGGTTGTGGAAACTTCAGGTCGGATGGCGGCCATCCCGGACAATCAGGGGCGCGACAACCCGGCGTCCCATGCGCTTGTCGCAATAATCGACAAGGCAAAGGCCGACATGCGTGTCCTGTTCAATGCGCCCGATGGCCAGTTCTTCGTGGGGGAAAGTGGCACGGAATTATTGTTCCGGCTGATACGGGTGGCCTGTCTTGGAACGCCTGATGGGACGGTTCTGAGCAGTACAGTTGAACATCCTGCCACCCGAAGTGCAGCGTCGAAGTGGGCAGAGACTGCGCGCAAGACCCACGTTCTTATTCCGCATGACGATGCCGTGGGGGCAGTGGATGCCGCTGCCTACTCTACCATGGTGCGCCCAGAGACTCGCGTGGCAACGATCCTGCACACATCACCGGTGACGGGAATGAGCATGGACGTCGCAGCTATTTCGAGGGCGATCCGTGTAGTCTCGCCGGAGTGTTTCATCATTGTTGATGGGATACAGCACGCGGCACACGGGCAGTTGGATATCGAAAGCTATGGCATCGATGGCTATGTGGTCTCGCCGTATAAAGTATTCTCACGTCACGGGTATGGTGTGGCCTGGATGTCCGACCGACTGGCTGCTTTGCCACACGACCATTTGCTTGGTGCACCCGGCGAGCCATGGGAGTTAGGAACCCGTGACACGGGCGCCTACGCAACATTCTCGGATGTTGTGGATTATTTCGAGTGGCTTGGAAGTAAGGTCAGCCACGAAACGGATCGCCGTGCCCGTATCGTGGCGGCAGGACACGCGATCCATGCCCACGAGAAGGCGCTGACGGATGCGATGATTTTTGGGACGGGTAACCTGAAGGGGCTGGCGGATCTTGCCAGTGTCTCCATCATAGGGGGCGTCGAAAACCCACGTCGCGAGGGTCTTGTGTCGATAGCTGTTCAGGGACAGGCCGCGCGTGATGTTGTCACAAAGCTGCAAATGCGCGGCATCCGCACCCACACCCGCAAGGCGGACCACTATTCGGGAAATATCCTTGACCCTTTGGGCATGCCTTCGGCGATACGGGTGTCGATGTGTCACTACAATTCCACTGGAGAGGTTGCGCAATTTCTTCAGGCGATGCGCGAGATTGTGGAAGAGGGTGCCTAGTCCGCTGCGAGGCTGGTGAGTTGATTGAAAAGGGCTGGGGTGATTTCCAGCCCTTTTTCGCGGGCGATGTCAAAAGCTGCCATTGCCCGGGCGCCAGGAAACCTGATGGGTTGGTTTGGGTCGCTTTGCCCGGAGTTGGAAAGGCTTTCTGAGGCCGTGCGCATCTGATGAGAGAGTTCCTCGGGGTCCATGATTTTGCGCGTATCGATCAGAACAAACATCTGGCCAAGGTTTTGTGGCTTTTCAGGTGATCGTACGGAATTCGGAATAGCCGAAAGCATGGCCGCTCCTGAAAGACCGCCGGCGAGAAGATCAAGGCAGAGAGCGAGCCGGCTTCCTTTTGCGCCTCCGATGGCTTGCATCAAGCCTTCCAGCGCTTTGGCCGGGTCTGTCGTTGGTCTGCCATTGATATCTGTCGCCCAGGTCTCGGGGATGGTTTCACCCGCTGCCGCCATCGCGCGGACGCGAGATCGCGACACAACGGACATCGACATATCAAGAAGCACAGGCGCTCCGCCCGGGTTTGGCATGCCAATGCCCAATGGGTTGTTGCCGATCGCCTGGCGCTGGCCACCCTCAGCCGCGATCATTGGAGCGGTATTCGACGTGATAATTGACGCCATCCCCGCCCGGCTTGCCAGAAACAGGTAGGGGGCCAATGCACCAAGATGGTTTGCGTTTCGACACAAGACGACTGCTGCGCCTTGAGTTTCAGCGACTTCAATAGCAGCATACAACGATTGATGTGCCACGGCGGGGCCAAGTGCGTTTGCGCCGTCTACAGTGCGGATCGACGGCGCAGTCGCTGTAATTTTCGCGACGGCCGAGGCTGTAATGCCGCCCACTTTCATCCGGTCACGATAGGTTGCGACGCGAGACAACCCATGTGTGTTCAGTCCCATCATCTGGGCAATCGTCAGAATCTCCGCAGCGGCTGCTGCCCCCGTTTTAGGCACACCCGCACGCTCGAATGCGCGGGCCACAAGTTTCAAGGCGTCCTGCTCGGACAGGCGCATCCCTAAATCCCCGCGTTCTTGGCCTCTTCTGCACGCCTACTGAATTTGTTCAGGAGCGGAAGTATTCCCACCAGCACGACCGTGACGCCGATGATCCAGAGCGAGGCAGGTCGCTCGATGAAGATGCCGAATGAGCCGCGCGAAATGGTCAGCGTCTGACGCAGTGCTTCTTCTGCCAGTGGACCAAGGACCAATGCCAGAACCAGAGCCGCCGGAGAGAAGCCGTAAAGCCGCATGAAGAAGCCGGCAATACCAGCCGCGAACATGATGTATGTTTCCACGAACGACGCGTTCACGCTGAATGTGCCTAGCGTGCAGATCACAACAACTGTTGGGCCGAGGATGCGGTAGGGGACCTTGATAAGTTGCACAAAGAGTGGGATCGCAAAGATGCTGATTGCAAGCAGGGCCATGTTTCCAAGGTACATTGATGCAATCAGGCCCCAGGCGAGTTCGGGGTTTTGCTCCATGAAAAGCGGCCCCGGTCGCAATCCCCACATCAAGAAGGCGGCCAACAGAACGGCTGTGGACGCCGAGCCCGGGATACCAAGTGTCAAAAGCGGGATCATCGCTCCGGACGAGGCTGCATTGTTCGCTGTCTCGGGAGCCACAAGGCCCGCCATTTCCCCCTTGCCGAAGTTCTCGGGGTTCTTCGAAATTGATCTTTCGACGGAATAGGCCATCAGCGAGGCGATCGTGGCGCCAGCGCCTGGAATGACCCCTACGATGAAGCCAAGTATGGAATGGCGAACCATAGTCATTCGGGTCGATATATAGTCCTGCGCCGTGGGCCAGAACCTTTCTTCGTTGTCGTATTGGACAATCGACCCTGATCCGGATTTGTGGAGACCCTGATAAAATGCATAGAACAATTCACCCAAGCCAAAGAGGCCGATTGCAATGGGGATGAAGTAAATGCCACCAATGAGTTCAGCCGAGCCAAATGTATAACGGCCCTGTCCGGTTTCTAGATCAACGCCGACCGTACCAAGGGCAAATCCGATGAGCGCGGAGATCACGCCAAGCCGCCAATTGGATCCGATCATTACGATAAGTGTAAGCATCCCCATAGTTGCCAGCAGGAAGTATTCTGGCGGTCCAAAACTTCGCGAGACCTGAGCAAACATTGGCGCAAGGAGGGTGATCATGATCACACCGACAGTTCCTCCGACAAAGGAGGCAACTGCTTGCATCACGAGCGCGGGTCCGGCTCTTCCCTGCTTGGCAAGCGGAAAGCCGTCAAATGTGCTGGCAACAGTTGCGCTTTCGCCAGGTGTATTCAGAAGGATTGATGTGATCGTGCCTCCGTACATTGCCCCATAGTAAATTGCGGCAAGCATCATGATGGCCCCCGTCGGGTCCATTCCGAAGGTGACGGGCAAGAGAATTGCCAGACCTGCCGACGGGCCGAACCCAGGGATGACCCCGACAACCATCCCGACCATTGCACCGATCAAAAGGTAGAGCATGTTGATGGGCGAAATGGCTACGGAAAAGCCCATCATGAGATCGCTGAAAATGTCCATCTAGGGCACTCCTGGTCGCGGAAGCGTTTCCGCGCGAATTATGAGAACGGCAGATTGTAGAGAGCGGGCGGCATGTTGGCGTTTAGCACTCGGTCGAACAGTATGTAGACTGTACTTGGAATGACGACGGCAAGGATGGCGTTTTGCAGATGTTTGCCTTCGTTGACGAAGAAGAGCGCCACACCGAGGTAGATCACAGAGGCTGGGAACCCTCCCAGAAGGCGCAGTAAGACCGCATAG
>NZ_CALJXO010000041.1:0-25411 GCF_937988555.1 uncultured Boseongicola sp.
TCCGTCGACAACATTCAGGCCCGCCTCTTGCAGGGCGTGGAACATCGCCGTTTCGGCGTAATCCACGCCAACCGGCATATCCTTCATGCCAGCATCCTCAATCAGGCCCGCAATTTCTTCAGCGTATTTCTTCATCAGACCGAAACTTGGCGGGATCGTCCCGCGCATTCCCACGACACCGGCGCGGCAATGATCCGGCACCAGCCAGTCAGAGTATTTCTTATGGTGCACGGCGGCCGAGCCGAAGTCCCAGACATAAGGGGCATCATCGCCCGTCAGCAGGCAGAAGCGACACATTTTGTCGCGTTCCCATTCACCAATTTTCGTAGCGGATACGTAGCGGATGTTATTCACATCAAAGAGCAAAAGCGTACCGCAATCACTGTTCTTGAGGGCTTGGCGTGTCCGGCCCAAGCGGTAGCGCCGCAGGCGGTCATGATCGACGCGCTTTTCAAAATCAACTGCAGTGTGACCCCAAGCAGGGATCTTACCTTCCCAACGCCAGTTGGGCTCGATGTCCTGCGGGGTAAGCAGGTTGGGCATAAGCGCATTTCCTGGATGATCTGACATAGGAGTCTCCTTTGGGGGCAGAAAGCCCGCTATTTAATTCAATGGACGGGAAAAGCGGTTACTGGATGCACCAGCCGCCATCGATGTGGATCATCTGGCCAGTCATGTAGTCGCTGTCATCGCTGGCTAGGAAAGACGCAGTGCCAACAATGTCACTTGGATAGGACACTCGCTTTATCTGTAGCGCATCGCGCACGATGTCCTCATAGGCCTGACCTTCCTTTTCCTTAAAGCCGATTTCGACTAAGTCCTTGTCGAGCTGCTCCCAAAGCGGGGTCACGACGACACCGGGTGCATAGCCGTTGACAGTGATATTATGCTCGGCCAGCCCGATGGCGCCGCAATGTGTCAGGGCAAGGCAGCCATATTTCGACGTGCAGTAGACCGTCACATCGACCAGCGGCTTGCGCGAGGCGATTGAACCAACGTTAATCAGCTTATAGGGGTGACCTTCCATAGGCCCCTGCGCGATCATCTGTCGCGCGGTTTCCTGCATACCTAGCCACATCGCCTTGGTGTTGACGTTCATGATCATGTCCCAGTTGTCTTCATCGATATCCATGAAGAACCGAGGCTTGTTCAGGCCGGCGTTGAAAAGGCCCACGTTGATCGATCCAAACGCCTCGACTGTCGCGGCCACGGCAGCGGCGTTGTCTTCGCGCTTTGTTACATCCATCTTGACCGCGATGGCCTTGCCGTTGCCGGCAGCATTGATCGCATCGGCCCCTTTTTTGGCCGCATCAAAGTCTAGATCGCCGATGCAGACATTGGCACCTTGCGCGGCGAAATTTTCGGCATTGGCCTGACCCATGCCGCGGGCGGCACCGGTGATGAGAATATTCTTACCTTTAAGGCGGTTGGGGTCCATGTTTATCTCCTCCTATTGTCACGTTAACTCGGGTGTTTTGATAACTGCGTCGGCCCTCGCTTGCGCCCGACGCAGTGCTTCGCGCGGGGAGGTGATCCCACGCAGCATATCGTGAAATTCTTCGCCGCAGATCTGGATGATATCGCTTATCTCAGGCACGGGCGGACGCGGCCAGAATTGCAGCTCGTCACGCCATGACATCGCGTCCACCGCCTCAAAAACTGGCGACAAGCGGCGCACATCGGGGTCCGACGCCACCGAATAGCGCGGGTTTGTCCGGCTGCCGTTTTGAACGTAAAGCTTCTGCGCTTCTGGCGAGGTAAAGACGAGCAATGCCTCGACCGCGGCGGCTATCCGATCCTTCGGCAGGTTGGCCGGAATGCCCAGGACATAGCCGCCCACAGGAGCAATCGGGGTGGCCCCCGGACCTGCGGGGTGGGGCAAATAGCCGGTTTGCCCGTTGGCAGGTGAGGCTACGTCGAGTTCGAAATACGGGGCCAACAGCGTGTAGCCATATGCCATCGCAATCCGGCCCGCTGCATAGGGGCGGATGCGTTCGTACCACGACATCGACAAGATCTCTGGTGGTGAATACTTCAATAGCTCCAGCAGGAACTCGGCCGCCCGTAGGCCCGCATCGGTGTCGATTGTTGCACGGTAGCGCCGGTCGGCCAAATGTCGTGTCTCAAAGCCTCCCGCCATAGGCGGCATATCAAGGATCGGCTGCCCGAAATCGGCCATCGTCATCAGAACGGTGTGACCCAGCGCTGTGCCACGCGCCGCGTTCCAGGCGATGCCGTGCTGTCCGTGCTGTGGGTCATGCAGCGCTTTGGCGGCCTCCAACAGCGCGCCAGTTGTTTTCGGTGGCTCAAGACCTGCCTGCGCAAAAAGATCTTTGCGATAAAAAAGCAATTCTGGTGTTGTCTGAGCGGGTACCCCGTACAGCTTGCCGCCCCAATGCGCGGCCTGCAAGCCGGCGGTATGGAAATCCGCAGGATCCAATCGCGCAATGTCCATCGCTTCATCCAAAGGCATCAGAATACCCCGATCCGCGAAATCCCCCACCCATGGCAGATCAACGGCCAGGATGTCATAGCGGCTGGCATTGCGGGCCGCGTTTCGCACTGCTTCTTCGCGCAGACGGTCGATCGAAAAGGCCCGCTGGTGGATTTGCGTGCCAATCGCCTGTTCAAACTGGCGCTTAAGATTGTCCATAACCATGAAAGTCGGATCACCATGCACAAGCACGCGCACACCACCGGGCAGCTTCAGCGGCTCGCTCAGAACCTGAAGCGGGGGGATCGATTTAGCGTTCATATACGAGCCGCCGAAAAAATAGTCTGTTGCCTCGCGCGGGGTTTCCGCGTCGCCAAAGCGGCTAGTAGACAGACGTTTCACACGACTTGAAAGCTGCGACCACTGTTCCAACAGGGTCTCGCTGGGATGCATGGAAAAACTCTTGCCGGTCTTAGTGCGGGGGCGCTGTTCGACCAGACCCGCCTCTACCATTTCCTTGAGACGTCGGTTTGCCGTGGCGTAGGGCGCGCGGCTCGCGCCGATCATTGATGTAGCCGTTATGACCTTGCCATCAAGATGACCTCGCATCAGCAAAAGCACCATCCGCAAATTCGGGTTCGGCGCAGAGAGCGCGATCATATCCTCCAACTCATCGCCCAAGTCCTCCAGAAACGCTATATTCTGGAGCATCTCGATCTTGGCCGTTGGCGGCACAAATCGTGTCATGTTATCACTACTCATAGCGTTCATGAGGCTGGGTGCGACCTTTCCGGACCGTATATTTGATCGTGTTAACTGAGTGGCTTTCGCGCTGCGTGCAGATTTGTTCAATTTGGACGTTTCTGAGTCGGGCATTGCGTCATCCTCTGGCATCATGTGAAAAAGATATATCAAAACATATCGCCAAAATATCCAAAATGAATTGAAATTTATCCATAATGAATATTATTGGGGGCGCCTACGCTCTAGCCAATTCGCATTCTAGTCGCAGTCATCCCGGTGCGCTGGACGATGATTCCCCGACGGGAGAAGGGGCTTTTGAACCGAAATCAGAGAGATTTTCTTGGGAGGAAACCAAATATGAAAATTCGTACAATCCTTTTGGCCACGGTCGCAACTGCGACTATGACGGTGGCCGGATCCGCCTACGCAGAAACTATGCGTATTGGCATCACCCAGAATAACGTTGGCGTCGATAGTTATCAGACCACATATGAAAAAGCCTTTATCGCCGCCGCCGAAGCCAACCCCGACGTAGAAGTCGTTGTGTTGGACGCGGGTGGCGATGTCGCGCGCCAAATCGCGCAAATGGAAGACATGATCCAACAAGAAGTTGACGCCATTATCATTTGGCCAACCAACGGCGAGGCTGTTATTCCCGCCGTGCGCAAGGCATCACAGGCAGGCATTCCGGTTGTTGTAACCAACTCGAACATCGCCGAAGCAGGTTTTGAATTTGTGGCGACCTTCTCAGGTCCGGACAATATCACACAAGGCTCTCGCTCCGCGGAAATCATGTGCGAGCGGTTTACGGCACTTGGCATTCAGGACGAAGCCCGCGTTGTGCAGATTTCTGGTCAGCCTGGATACACAACGGCAATCGAGCGCCAGAAGGGATTTGATGACCGTCTGCCCGAGGTCTGCCCGAACGTGACGCTGGTCGAAACTCAACCCGGCGACTGGAACCGCGAGAAATCGCAGCAGGTTATGGAAGCTTTCCTAGTCAAGTATGACGACATCGACGGCGTTTACGCTGGGGATGATAACATGGGCGTGGGCGCATTGAACGCGGCCAATGCTGCGGGCCGTACTGATGGTATTACCTTTGTCGGGGCAACCAACTTTGCTGTCGGCTATGAGGCGATGGAACGCGGCGAGTACTGGGGCTCTATCTACCAGTCGCCTGTTGATGATGCAAAAGCAGCTCTAAAGTCAGCGATTGACTTGCTCAATGGCGTCGAGCTTCCGTTCCTGAATTACTTCGACACCCCGAAGATCACGCAAGACAACATGGGCGATTTCACCAAGCCTGTGTTCTAAGAACCTCCCTGTGAGGCGGGGGGGCTTCGGCCCCCCGTTTCCATCTCTATCTCCACCAAAATCCTTTTAACTTAAAGGGGGGGTAGGCCAATGGGCCGAGTCTCTGGTCGTTCGTGCATCGTGACCGGTGCAGCACAAGGTATTGGTCGCGCCATTGGTGAGGCGTTGTTGAATGAAGGCGCGGACGTTTGTTTCGCAGATATCAACAGCGACAAGGTTTCGCAGGTCGCGGCAGAGAACCGAGCCCGCGCTGAAGCCAGCGGTGCCAAAGTGACCCATAGTCGGGTCGATGTGACGGACCGTGCCGCCGTGCGCGCGATGACCGACCATGCTGTTTCCGTCTTCGGCAAGCTCGACGTCCAGTTTAACAATGCCGGTGTGAACAAGCCGATGAACTTTCTCGATGTGACCGAAGAGAACTGGAAGTTCATTATGGGTGTCAATGGGCTGGGATGTATGATCGGGATACAGGAAGCCGCCCGTCAGATGATCGCCCAAGGCACAGGCGGTAAAATCATCAATACCGCATCGATTGCCAGCCGTCAGGGGTTTGACAATGTCGCTCCCTATTGCGCCAGCAAATCAGCCGTCGTTTCGCTGACCCAATCGGGCGCGAGGGATTTGGCGAAGCACAATATCACCGTGACCGGGTTTGCACCTGGCGTGGTAGCCACGGAAATGTGGGAACAGGTCGATAAAGACTTGATGGACATTGGCGCCTCCGACCGACCGGGGCAGGCGATGGAGGAGTTCTCTTCGGAGATTCTTCGTGGACGTGTGGCGACGCCAGAAGATATCACTGGAACGACAACGTTTCTTGCGTCTGAAGACAGCGACTACATGACGGGCCAGATCGTAATGATCGACGGCGGTATGACATTGGTCTGACTATACGAACGCGCCAGACCAACAACGGAGGACAGCATGACTGAGTTGAAAAAAAAGGGACTGTCGGGGCTTCTCGCGCGGCAGGGTATTCTTGTGGCTTTCGTCATTTTCATGATCGTTTTCGCCATTGCTAATCCGCGCTTTATTGCGATGGACAACATTGCCGGCGTGATCCGGTCTTCCGCCATCCTTGGCGTAATGGCCCTTGGGGTTACCTTCGTGGTGATCGGAGGAAATCTTGATCTTTCCGTCGGCTCTATGATGTCATTCTCGACGATCGTGATGCTGGATTTGCACGACAAGATCGGCCCCGCGCTGGCGATACCCGTCATGTTTGGACTAACATTGGCCCTGGGTGCGTTCATCGGATTTCTTGTGGGTTACCTGAAATTGAACTCACTTATCGTCACGCTGGGGATGCTTTCAGCGATACATGGCCTCACACTCACTTGGTCGGGTGGCAAGAATATGGATATCGCGGATAAGGACGGAACTTGGTTTTCCGTCTTCGGGCAGGGATCGATTGCAGGTATTCCGACGCCGATCCTGCTTTTCGCAGGCATTGCCGTTGTGCTAGCAATCATTCTGTCCAAAACGCCCTTCGGTCGCAAGGTTTATGCCGTTGGCGGCAGCGGCACAGCCGCCACCTTTTCTGGCATACCGCGTGCTCGGGTCGTGTTTCTCACATATCTTATGTCAGCGTTCTGCGTTGCGACGGCGGGCTTGATGCAGGCCAGTCGCAGTCTTGGAAGTCAGAATACGGTTGGCCAGGGACTTGAATTAGAGGTGCTCGCCGCCGTCATTCTGGGTGGCGCGTCGCTCCTGGGTGGCTCCGGCACAATTTTCAAAACGGTGATCGGCGTTCTGATCCTTGGATTTATCCAGAATGGCCTGCTCTTGGTCGGTCTTGAGTTCTACGTCCAATATGTCGTGACCTGGGCGATCATCATTCTGGCGGTCTGGCTCGACATTGCGGCCAAGCGCGGCCGTTTATTGTCGCCGATCGCGTGAGGAGAGAAAAATGAACATTCAAACCCTTCTCAAGCAAGGTGCAATCTGGGCCTTCATCGTGGCCGAATTGATCTTTTTCACGATTGCCGGTGACTTCCTGTCGACGTCGGACAAGTCCTTTATGGATTTCGACAATATGCTGCTGCTTCTCAAGCAGTCAGCGCCCATCGGGATCATTGCCCTTGGCATGACCATCATAATGATCAACGGAAACATCGACCTTTCAGTGGGGGCTACGTTCGCTCTGGCGGCTGTGGTAATGCTCGACAGTATGACCTGGCCCTTCATGGTAGCACTTGGAGACTGGTCCATCCCACTTGCTTGGACTTTCGCGCTCCTTACAGGGGTCGTACTTGGTGCAATAAACGGTTTGCTTGTCTGGAAGACGGGCGTGGATGCGTTCATCGTCACGCTGGGATCGATGCTTGGATATCGAGGTCTCGTGTTCATGTATAATGGCGAAAATCCTACCTCGAAGCTCAACTGGACGTTGGTGGATTTCGCCGAGGCGCAATTTTTGAGCCTGCACACGGCAACATGGTTCCTGCTGGCTGTCACACTCGTCCTTTGGCTGGTCACGACTAAGACGGTTCATGGGCGCAATGCGTACGCCATCGGCAACAACCGTGAGGCTGCTGTAAACGCTGGTATCAAGGTCGGGCCTCATTTCCTGTGGAATTTTATTCTGATCGGTTTTCTGGCGGCTTTGTCCGCCGTGGTGTTTTATTCCGAAAGCGGCTCAGTGAACCCCAATGATGGAATGCTTTACGAATTGTGGGCTATCACGGCCGTGGTCTTGGGTGGCACAAAGCTGTCGGGCGGGTATGGCTCGATTATTTCAACACTGGGCGGTGTCATCGCGATCCAGCTGCTGCGTAAAGGTTTGGGCCACATCGGCGCAGGGACCGAAACCGTCAATCTGGTCATCGGTCTTATCCTGATCGCAGTGCTGTTTCTTGATCGGCAGCTTAACCGCAAGGGCAAGGAGGAGTTGAAGATATGAGCGAAGCAATCCCGATTTTGCGGCTGGAAGGGATCGTCAAGACCTTTCCGGGCGTGCGTGCCCTGGACGATGTGTCTTTTACTGTCATGCCAGGAGAGGTTCACGCCTTAATGGGCGAGAACGGTGCAGGAAAATCGACGCTGATGAAGGTGTTGGGCGGTATCTATGCACCCGACGAGGGGCGCATCTTTATCGACGAGGAACCGACGGTCATGACCTCGCCTTTGCAGGCAAAAGCAAAAGGTGTCGTGTTTATCCACCAAGAATTGAGCCTTGCGGATGAGTTGACCGTCGCAGAGAACATCTTTCTCGGTGAGCTGCCGCTGAAAAGCATGGGTCGTGTCGATTGGGCCAAGCTCTATGGCGATACGAACCGTATTTTGAAAACACTTAACGTGGGCTTCAACGCAAAGACACGTCTCGGCGACCTGTCAATTGCGAACCAGCAAATGGTCGAGATCGCCCGCGCTCTGACAGTGGAACCTCGAGCGGTAATATTCGACGAGCCGACTGCCTCGCTTACGGATGCCGAAAAGGTCGTGCTGTTTGACGTGATCGCGGAACTGAAAGCGCGCGGGGTCGGGATCATCTACATCTCGCACCGTATGGAGGAAATCTTCAAAATCACTGACCGGATCAGCGTGCTGCGCGATGGCCAATATCGCGGCACATTGGAGACTGCGCAAACCAACGAGGACGAGGTGACGCAATTGATGATCGGGCGCAGTCTTGATTTGTCACGCAACGAGAGCCATCACGAGTTGGGTGATGTCGCCCTTGAAGTGCGCGGGCTCAGCTGTGGTAACCTTTTTCAAGATGTGAGCTTTGAGGTTCGAAGCGGCGAAGTGGTCGGATTTTATGGCCTTGTTGGAGCGGGTCGAACTGAGATTGCCGAGACTATTTTTGGCCTGCGTAACCCTTCGGCAGGGCAAATCCTGATCGATGGACAGGAGGTGCGGATTTCATCGCCCATCGACGCCATCGGTTATGGCATTTCGCTCGTGCCCGAAGACCGCAAGGCGCAGGGGCTGGTACTGGGTATGAACTGCCGCGACAACATGACCTTGCCGCAGGTTAGTGATTTGACCGCAGGACCCTTCGTCAGCGACGGAGCAGAGATCGCGATCTTTGATCAGTACCGCGACAAGCTCGATATACGCACGCCAGGCTGGAAACAGATTGTCGGAAACCTTTCCGGCGGAAATCAACAGAAAATCGTCATCGGAAAGTGGCTGTCTATGCGCCCGAAGGTGTTGATTGTGGACGAGCCTACACGCGGCATCGACGTGGGTTCAAAGTCCGAGATTCACAACCTGATCCGCGATTTGGCCGCACAGGGCTATGCCGTCATCGTCATCAGTTCTGAAATGCCGGAAGTATTGCACGTCTCGGATCGGATAGTCGCCATGTATTCGGGACGGGTCATGCGGCAGTTCACCTCTGATGAAGTGACCGAAGACAGCCTGATCCAAGCTATTTCGGGAATTGAAGCGCAAGTGTTGGCCTGATGCGTATCGGGTTTGCCGGATTAGGTCGTATGGGACAGCATATGGCCCGGAACCTTGTGCGCGCGGGCAATGCCGTGACGGTCTGGAACCGTTCGATTGAGAAAGCACAGAGCTTGGCAACTGAGGTTGGTTGCGATGTGGCAGAGACGCCCGCGTCGCTGGTCGGAGCGACAGAAGTCGTCGTGACAATGCTAGCCGACGATCCCTCATCCGAAGCGGTTCATCTGGGCGCACACGGCCTGTTTGCAGGGCAGGGCGCGCAGATATTCGTCGAAATGGGCACGATGAGCCCTGACCATATTGCAATGCTGGTCGCGGCAGCCTCCGAGGGTGTTACCGTTATCGATGCGCCAGTCTCGGGGGCGACAAAGGCCGCCGCCGAAGCCAACTTGCTGATCATGGCAGGCTGCCGGCAAGGCGACGCGACACCAATAATCCCGGTATTCGACGCATTGGGTCACAAGACAATGTTCCTCGGCACGGTCGGGTCGGGGGCTGTAATGAAGCTGGTGGTGAATTCCCTGCTGCACGGGATCAATCAGACGTTTGCCGAAGCTATGACCTTGGCTGAAGTCACAGGTATACCTCCTGAGATCGCTTTTGAGGTCATCGAAAATAGTGCCGCTTGCGCGCCGATGTTGAAATACCGCCGCCCACTTTATCTGAACGAAGCGGACCATGATGTGACCTTCACAGTGGCTCTGGCCCGCAAGGATATAGAAGTGACAGCCGCCTTGGCCGCGACATACGGCACCGCCATGCCACAGGGCCACACCACACTGGCCAAACTCATTGAGGCCGACGCCGCGGGATATGGCGCGCGCGACATGGCTGCGATGCTCAGCTTTATGCGAAAGGACAAGCCATGAAAGCAGCACTTTTTGTTGGTGGCTGGGAAGGCCACACGCCGACCCACTTCAGTGATTGGTACGAGGCACTCCTGAAAGAGAACGGGTTCGAGGTCGATGTCTACGACACGCTCGCGCCGTTGGAGCGGCCCTCGGAACTGGCCGATCTTGATCTGATCACGCCGATCTGGTCGTCCGCCCGGTCGGGGCACCAAGCAGAGTTCGGCAACATGACCAAGCCGCAAGAGGACGGGTTGCTAAAGCTGATCGCGAACGGTTGCGGGATCGCAGGCTGGCACGGCCATATGGGCGACGCCTTTCGCGACAGACCCACCTATCATTTCCTGATCGGAGGACAGTTCGTGGCGCACCCACCTGGCTGGCCTGACAATCTGCAACCGCGCGAGGACTACATCGACTACGATGTGACGATCTGCAAACCTGACGATCCTATCGTGCAGGGTATCCGCAGTTTCCGCCTGACGAGCGAGCAATATTACATGCTTGTGGACCCCTCCAACGAAGTGCTGGCCACCACGACCTTTTCCGGCGACCACCTGTGGTGGATCGAAGGCACCGTGATGCCGCTCGTCTGGAAGCGCCGCTGGGACAAGGGACGGGTGTTTTATTGTTCCATCGGGCATGAACTGGGCGATCTGAAGGTCCCACAAGTGACCGAGATCATCCGACGTGGGGCCATTTGGGCAGCTGAGGGGCGTAAAATGGCTAGCCTGCCAGCGTCTCCCTAGGCGCGTCATGCGAGACTGCTTCGATCTACAGGCTGCTGCTCAAAATGACTTCTGGGATGTTCGTCGAGGATGCTCATATGTATCTGACCTCTTGATCAACGCGCGGGACACCGTGTTGGGGTTACCCTGCTTGGTGAAGCGGCTGATGCAACCCCATCACCGGACCAACACAGTCGAGCGACATGACATTCGTTCAGCTTCGGGGAGTATTTTGAAACACCTGATCGATCCGGCCCTGTGCGTTGCTGAGCGCATCGCTGACAGACCGCTGGCCTTGCAGCATCAGATAAATCTCATCTCCCAAAATCGAGACGATATCCGCAAATTCCGGGATCGGCGGACGCGGCCAGACCTGCAAGGTGCCGTCCTGCTCCATCCTGTCTATGTTCCGGATCATGCTGGACACGGCCTGCACTTCGGGGTCTGCGCTGGTGGAAAAGCGCGGACTGGTCAGGCTGCCATCCTGAACATAAAGCTTCATCAGTTCGGCCCGTGTCAGATATTCAATCGCTTTCCAAGCCGCCGCGATACGCTCCTTGTCGAGTGAGATCGGCAGCGCCAGGACAAAGCCGCCAACCGGCGACACCTGTTGCAAACCGGATCTCGCGGGGTGGGGCGCGCAGGCGACCCTGCCATGGGCGGCAGAACTTTCGTCCCTTTCAAACTGTGCGGCACGGATCGACCAGCCATACGTCATCGCCGCCTCACCGCGCGAAAATATTCCGATCCGCCGGTCCCAGTCACATCTTAGGCTTTCGGGATGCGCATAGGGCAATAAATCTAGCAGGAAACGTGCGGTCTCATGGCCGGCGTCTGTATCAATCCGTGGCTGATAGTTCTCGGCGCGAATGGTATCGGTGTCAAAGCCGCCCAGGCTGCCGGTAAGGTCAAGTACCGGCGAGCCGAAATCGGCCAGGGTTTGCATGAAGGTATGCGCCACCGGGGTACCGCGCCCGTAATTCATCACGATGCCGGACTGGCCGCGCCGTGCGCCATGAAGCGCCTTCGCGGCCTGCAAAAGCGCCTCCGTCGTGCTGGGAAACCCCAATCCCACCTCATCCAGAAGGTCCGTCCGGCAGAATAAGAGCTCCACCGTGGGCTGGATGGGGATGCCGCATTGCTGGCCACGGTATCGCGCGGCGCGCCAAATCGTTGAGTGAAAATCGGACCCCCGGAATTATTCCTTTTGCAAAATATCATTCAGCGGCATGATCGCCTGTGTTTCGGCAAGTTGCCCGATCCATGGGAGATCAACGGCGACAATGTCATATTGCGACTTCGCCCGCTTTTGATTCTCGCATATCTCATCGTACAATTGGTCCAGCGGCAAGTTGATGAATTCAAACTCGGCACCACACAATTCATTGAGCTGCGGCGTAAGTTTATTGAGCGTTTTGAACGTTGGGTCGATGGGGCCAAGAACGCGGATTGTGCGTTCTTTCCCGATCCCGACGCGCATGGCATTAGGATAGGACAGAATGCGCGATGCCATGTAGTGACCGCCAAAATAAAAACCCCCATCGCTCTCCTCGGTCCCACCATTCGTAAAGCCGAAAGTGTTGCCCACCGTTCGTTTGAATTCTGCGGCAAAAACCTCAAACTGGGCGATAAGATCGCGTGTGGGATGCAGCGAAAAAGACTTTCCGCTTTTGGACCGTGGGCGGCGCAGCAAAAGCCCTTCATCGATCAGCTCGCCAATGCGGCGCATGGCGGTGCCGTAGGGCACTCCTGCGGCGCCTGCCAAAGAGCTGATCGTCAGCAATTTGCCCTCTAGATGGCGGCTCATCGCATAGGCAATGATATTCCAGCGCGCATCGACCGAGGCCAGTGCTGTCTGTTCTTCCCCAAGTTTTCGTAAAGACCCAGCAAAGGTCAGAACCCGCAGCAGTTCTTCTCGTGTCATGGCGGTAAGTCCATTTTGGATATTGCGCCACAATAAAGGCCAACCGCCATGCGCATACAGTAAAAATATCCAAAATTGACATAGTGGGAATTCAGCACCTCTCGGGTCTGTGCCACATCTTAAGGGGTGATAAAGATTAGAGTTGAGGCGGAATATGACGCAAACGGACACTGAGTTTGATTATGTCGTGATCGGCGCAGGGTCGGCCGGCTGTGTTGTCGCGCGTCGTCTCGGCGAAGCGGGGTGCAAAGTTCTGCTCCTGGAAGCGGGCGGGCCAGACAAAAGTCCCTTTATCCATGTCCCGCTGGGCTATTCCATGCTCTACAACAATCCCAAGGTTAACTGGTGCTTTAGCAGCGAACCGGAGCCCCATCTGAACCAGCGCCGCCTGTTTCAGCCGCGCGGCAAGGTTATGGGCGGAACCGGGTCAATCAACGGCATGATCTATATGCGCGGCCAGCCCGAGGACTTTGACGGCTGGAAGGCGCAGGGTTGCACCGGCTGGGGTTGGGATGACGTTCTGCCCTATTTCAAGAAAAGCGAAGATCAGGAGCGAGGCGCAAGCGAATTTCACGGAGTAGGGGGGCCGGTTTCCGTGTCTGACCTGCCGTCGCCGCATGCGCTGGGTGAGGCGTTCCATCAGGCCTCCGAAAACCTTGGCATCCCACGTAACGATGATTTCAATGGCGCGGCGCAGCTCGGGACTGGCTATGTCCAGACGACCACCCGCAAAGGGCGACGCTGGAGCACAGCCGCCGGATACCTCCGCGGCCCCGCGATGCAGAATATCACGATTGAAAAATTCGCGCTGGCCGAGCGCCTGATCATGGACGCTAAGCGCGTTACCGGTGTCGCGTGGTCGCGCGAAGGTGTGCAGCACACCGCGCGTGCGCGGTGCGAGGTTATCCTGTGTGGCGGCACCTTCAGTTCGCCGCATCTAATGCTGCGCTCAGGCATTGGGCCAGCCGCGCATCTTCGCGATACAGGTGTTGAGGTGCTCCATGATTTGCCCGGTGTCGGGGAAAACCTGCAGGACCATTTCGGGATCGGGCTGGAGTTTGAATCTACGCTGAAAGCGACAGTGAATGACCTTTATAACAACAAGCTGCGCGGCGGATTGCAATTGCTGCGCTACCTGCTGTTCCGCACCGGTCCGTTCGCCGATAATGGCAATTATTCCAATACCTTCGTTCATAGTTCCAAGGATATCCCGACACCGGACATGATGGTTACCTTCATGGCCTGGTGCACGACCGAAGATCTTAAACCACACCCGTTTTCCGGCTTCACCATTCTGGCCGAACATATGCGGCCACAAAGCCGCGGGCACATTCGGCTGAAAGGCCCTGATGCGCATACAGATCCCGCGATTCAGTTCAACTTTTTTGAGCACGAGGCGGACCATCGCGCCGCGATTGCCGGGCTGCGGTTGGGGCGCCAGATTTCGCAGACACAGCCCATGTCAAACTGTGTCAAGCGCGAGATCTCGCCGGGCCCAGAAGTCGAAAGCGATGCGGAGATGGTCGCTTATTGCCGGCAGAACGGGTTGTCTCTGCTGCATCCGGTAGGCACCTGTGCGATGGGCACGGGCCCTGACGCTGTGGTAGACACAGATCTCAAGGTGCACGGGCTGTCCGGTCTGCGGGTCATCGATGCCTCGATCATGCCGCGCATCGTGACCGCGAACACCAACGCGGCCGCCATCATGATCGGTGAAAAAGGCGCCGCGCATATCTTACGCGATGCAATCGCCTGAAGGATCAGGTCGAGGGAGGGATACGATGCAAACACTGGGAATAGCCTTGCTGGGCAGCGGGCGTATGGCGCATGTCTATGGCCCCAAGATCAACGCCCATCCGGGCCTGCGGCTGTCGGTGGTCTATAATCCGAACCTATTGTCAGCAGAGGCGATTGCCGCGCAATATGGTGGCCAAGCATTGGGCGATTTGGATCAGGCGCTGGCCCATCCAGACGTGGATGTGGTCCTGATCGCGACCCCCGCCAACACGCATCTGGAATATGTCATCGCCGCAGCACAGGCGGGAAAGCCGATCTTTTGCGAAAAGCCGCTGGATCAGTCGCTAGACCGGGCCGAACAATGCCTGGATGTCCTAAAGGCCCATCCGGTGCCCTTCATGTTGGGCTTCAATCGCCGCTTTGATCCTAACATCACAGCCCTGCAACGGGCCGTCCGGGCGGGCGAGCTGGGTCCGCTATCCTTCATGATGAGTACCAGCCGCGAACCCGCCCCTCCACCGATAGCTTACGTCAAAGCGTCAGGCGGGTACTTTGTGGATGCGACTATCCACGACATTGATCTGATGTGCTGGATCGCTGGTGAACGCCCAGTCGAGGTATTCGCCTCTGGCTCCTGCCTGACCGATCCCGCTATTGGCGAGCTGGGTGATTATGATACCACAATGACAACGCTCAAGATGCCATCAGGCTGTCTGGTGCATATCAACAATTCGCGCCGTTGCGCCTATGGCTTTGATCAGAGGATTGAAGCTTTTGGTGAGGCCGGGATGTTGCAGACCAGCAACCAGCGCGACGAGGACCTGATCCGCTGGGGGGCACAGGCCACCAAAGCGCATGCGCCGCTCAAGCACTTCTTTCTGGAACGATACGATGCCTCGTTCAGCCATGCGCTGGATGAGTTTTACAACGCTATTACCGAAGGCCGGGCCCCGTCCTGCACCGTGCGCGACGGGCGAGATGCCCTGGCAATTGCCCTAGCCTGCCAAGAGGCCTGCAAAAGCGGCGCGTTGGTCAAGCTCGATTGGATTTAAGGATACCCCATGACTGAGAAACCAAAACTGCGAGTAGGGCTGGTCGGGGCCGGTTTTATGGGCCGTTGCCATGCGAACGCTTTTAGGTCAGTCAGCGGGTTGTTCGATCTACCACTTGATCCCGTGGCCGAGATGCTAGCCGATGTCACTGACGATGTGGCCGTTCATAATGCCGCCGCACTTGGGTTCAATCGGTCAACCGGTGACTGGCGGAACCTGTGTGCCGATCCGACGATTGATCTGGTAGCCGTGACTGCCCCCAATGCCCTGCACGAACCCATTGTCATGGCGGCGCTTAAGGCGGGCAAACATGTCTATTGCGAAAAGCCCCTATCGACTACCTTGGAAAGTGCGCAGCGCATGACGGCGGCGGCGCAGGCGGCGGGTATCGTGACCATGGTCGGCTTCAACTTCCTGCGCAATCCGATGATCCGCCTTGCGCGCGAATTGGTTGAGGCGGGTGAAATTGGCGAAGTCGTTTCATTTCGAGGACGTCATGCAGAAAACTATATGGCCGATCCGGATGTCCCGCATTCCTTCCGCACCGACCCGGATGGCGGCGGCGCCTTGGCTGATATCGGTAGCCACATAATCTCGATGGCGCGGTATTTGTTGGGACCGATCAGTTATGTGACCGGCCAAAGCCGGACCATCCACAAGACACGCCCGATATCGGCGGGGACGACAGAGCGCGCCCCAGTTCTAGTCGATGACGCGACCTTCGCCCTTATCGAATTTGAAACTGGAGCCGTCGGAACGATCGAGGCGAACTGGGCCGCAAGTGGCCGCACCATGGACCTATCATGGGAAATCACCGGGACCCAAGGCGCGCTGGTGTTCAGTCAGGAACGGATGAACGAGTTGCTGATCTGTAAGGGCCCCGGCGGTGGGCACACGTCCGGTTTTACCAAGATTGAAGCAGGCCCAAGCCATCCGCCTTACGCTAATTTCTGCCCGGCTGCGGGTCATCATCTGGGCTTCAACGACCTGAAGGTAATTGAGGTCGCCCAATTGATCGACGCCATTGCCGGGAAGCAAAACCCCGGCCCAGATTTTCAGGAAGCGCTGGAGGTCCAGAAGATCGTGTCCCGCATCGCACTTGACTGCCAGAGCCCGAAGACCCGAGCCCTATAGAGCTTATCAGTCAAGCTGAACGATACTGGTGCCAGGTCTTACCCGGACTAATCACCCGCGGCTGGCTGTCCTTCTTCCTAGATGGGCGCGCTCTGGGATGCTTACTATATTCATGGCGGCTCCGGTTATCTTACTGACGAGCCGAAGGAGACCATGTTTTCTGGCGAGTTTGGCCGAGCCGAGCTAAACGCCTCTAATCAGGATCGCGTCCTCGTTGATTTCGATAACGTACGCATGCAGCAGCACCTCCACATTTCCGGTCGACAGAGGAAGCCAAACTTACAGCATCACCGCTGGCCGGATCGTCTCGGGCGAGGTTTTGAACGAGCGAAAGGAGCGGTGTTTCGTCATCTTTCGAAGCGAGGTCCTCGCCTTGTCTGGCTCAACCCGTTTTACACTGCCTGTGCCCCAAGCTCAGCTAGGCCCAGCCAGTTTCTCAATTCCCCTATCGATGGACACGGCAATAACGAGAAGCAGACCCTTCGTCGGGATTTGTAGGAAAATCGAACACACTGTTTTGAAGTTTGGCTGGATCAGTCGTAAATAAGGGAACAAAGTCAGCTTGAAGCGGTGAGTCAAACTCAAGTCGTGCGCCATCGCTATCGGTTGGATCTGGCAGGAAAAATGGTTTAAATCCCACTTCAATTAATACTCCGTCTGAATTGTTCGCGCCAAGTCTCGCAGTTTGCGGTTTCAAACTAGTTATTGGGAAATCGAGCAATATCTGGTGTCACAGCATTTGCACATGGCGCCAAACAGGCTGGTGAAGTTGTAAAACTTGCGGGAGCCGTTCCTGTTGTCATCAAGCTCCTCGAAGGAACTCAAGGCATCGGAGTTGTTCTTGCAGACACTGAACGTTCTGCAAAATACGTTATTGAGGCGTTTTGCGGCGCCAATGTGAACATTCTGGCGCAGAAATTCATCAAGGAATCCGGAGGCACAGACATCCGTGCAGTTGTTGTCGGTGGAAAGGTAATTGCGGCAATGAAGAGGACGGGAGCCGAGGGCGAGTTCCGGTCGAATTTGCATAGGCGCGGTTCCGCTCAACTGATCAAAATATCCCTGGAAGAACGCTCCACAGCGGTGCGTGCTGCGAAATCAATGGGATTGAGTGTCTGTGGCGTCGACATGCTTCGTGCAAATCACGGCGCGGTTGTCATGGAAGTCAACTCGTCACCGGGCCTTGAAGGAGTTGAAATCGCAACGGGCCTTGATGTTGCGGGCCAAATCATCGAATTCTTGGAAAAGAATGCCACGGTTGGAAAAACAAAGACAAAAGGCAAGGGCTAGTGCCGAACGGAGGGACTTCGATATAGGCAGGACACACATCTGACCGAGCTCTAGTGAAACTCGCACGCACAATCGGCGTGCAAGTCATTCTAAGGTCGCCCTAGTGAGATGGATCGCTTCGATGCTTGGCGGGAAAGATGGCAACACAGGCTGTGCTCGAAGAAATCCCTGAAAGCCCAGGGCTTCACGAAATGTCGGTTCGCCCCAAAATCGCATTGATAGTGGGGTTATGGTCGACGACAGAGAAAACTATCGGCGGCCTCAACGCGCAATCGATTGTCGAACCGCTCTTTGACAAAGACGAAATCATTTAGCTTGCCCCGGACACTGTGTTTTAAGCGTCCTCTTTTTGAAAAGAATGGAAAAACAAATGTCGGCGCATCAGTCTCGAAAGGTCATTTATGCGGCTCTCGTTGGCAATAGTCTTATCGCCGTTTGTAAGTTCATAGCAGGCGGAATTACGGGCTCGTCCGCAATGCTGTCGGAAGCAATTCACTCAGTTGTGGATTCCGGAAACCAGCTCTTGTTGCTTTATGGTATTCGCAGAGCAAATCGACCGGCCGACAGCAATCACCCTTTTGGCTATGGCATGGAACTCTACTTTTGGACGTTTGTCGTCGCGATCCTGATTTTCGCAGTTGGCGCAGGGCTCTCACTCTACAAGGGTGTCATTCACGTCATGCATCCGGAGCCGATAAATAGCCCCTACGTGAACTACGTCGTTCTCGCGCTAAGCATGATCTTCGAAGCCGTCGCCTGGACGATCGCCTATCGCGAATTCAACAAAATGCGAGGCGACACTCCACTTTTTCAGGCCATCAGGCGATCAAAAGACCCGACCGTGTTCACGGTGCTTTTTGAAGACACCGCAGCCATGATCGGCTTGGTCGTGGCTTTTCTTGGCGTTGCCGGGAGCCACTATCTTGGTTGGCACGTGATGGACGGTATTGCGTCAATCGTTATTGGTTTGGTTTTGGCGTCGGTCGCAATTTTGCTGGCAATTGAAAGCAAAGGCCTGCTGATTGGGGAGGGGGCCGACCGCAGAACGGTCGCTGTTGTGCGCGATATTTTAATCGGAGACACGCGCATCAAGGGGGCAAACGAAGTGCTGACAATGCATCTCGGCCCCAATGAAATCCTACTGAACGCAAGTATCGACTTTCAGGATGGGCTGTCGGCCGAGGACGTCGAAGCTGCCATTTCTGAATTTGAAGCGAAGATCAAACGCGAAGTTCCGTCAATACGGCGGATTTTCATCGAGGCGCAGAGCTGGAGCGGGCATCAGACCGACGCGCAATCCATAAGAGGGAGCGATTGAATGACAGAAGGTACGATGGACCACCCTGACCTGATCGAAGAAGACGGGTTGCTCTTTGCCTGTGTGTTGGACGGAAATGGTGGCGCGTCCTTCCTTGGATGGCAGGATATTAACAAATGGACCGAGGCGGATGGCCCGCTTTGGATTCATCTGGACAATAAGAATCTAAATGCTGGGTCGTGGCTAAGAGAACGCAGCGGCCTGACAATCCCAACCGCTGAAGCTCTTCTTGCCGAAGAAACCAGACCACGCGTTTTTCGCGGCAAACGTGGTCTCGTTGCCATCCTGCGGGGCATCAATCTGAATGCAAACCAAAACGGTGAGGACATGGTCGCGATGAGAATGTGGTCCGAGGGCAAACGGGTTCTCACGCTGCGGCATGAACGGATGCACACGCCTCGCGACATACTGGAAAAGTTAATTGAGTCACACGATGGCCCAAAAACAGCACCAGAACTGTTCGAACGACTGATTAGCCGCGTAAATGATCCTATTTCAGAAACCATACTCGCCCTCGAAGACCAGATTGACGATTTAGAAGCCAAACTGGACGTTGGGAAGGCCCAAGAGCAGCGGCGCCAACTGTCTGCAATCCGCCAAAAAGCGGTCAGATTGCGCCGCTATATTGCACCTCAACGCGAAGCCCTGAGCACTCTTTTAGCTGAACCACCAGATTGGTTAAGCGAGAACTTGCGACCGCATCTGCGGGAAACATCAGATCGACTGATGCGATATATCGAAGAACTTGACGCAATTCGCGAGCGAGCAGTCGTTCTGAAAGATGATATCGCCAACCAGCTTTCAGAGGCGGCCAATCAAACGCTGTATGTCCTGGCTATAATATCCGCGATCTTCTTGCCTCTGGCATTTTTAACAGGACTTCTTGGGATTAATATTGGCGGTATGCCCGGTGTCGAAAACGACTACGCTTTTTGGATTTTCTGTGCGTTGATGGCAATGTGTCTGGTTGCCGAACTCTTCATATTCCGCAAGCTACGATGGCTCTAGCACGGCCGAAGAAGTTGAACACCTAGGAGAACGCGGATGGCGAACCACGAAGAGACTGCTCAGCCGGAAGCTGTTCCAGTGACAACGGAAAAAATGATCGAAGACGTTGCCTCCAGCGTCTCCCCTGTTCTTAAATTTGTTGAAGAAACCGCAAACAGGTTGATTGCGCAGGTTTCGTCTCTGGAGTCGCTCTACCAGCTCCTGGTCGTCGCCGTCGCATTTGGCATCGCTCTTTTGGCGTTCAAGCCTTTGTCGCGCGTCGTCGACAACGCATGGCCCCGCGTCGAGGCAAAAGACTATTACCTACCCCTGGCGCATCAGGTGGTGCGACGCCTCGCGCTCCCGGTCGCATGGGTCCTTGGCCTTTGGATGGGCGTCAACGGCTTGGCGTCTCAAGGCATTGGCAACGACTTCGTCAGGGTCGCTGCAAGCCTCTTGCAGGCCTGGATACTAATCCGCCTGTTTTCGACATTTGTGCGCAACCCGGTCTGGGCCCGCACATTTGCGACTGTCGCATGGGTCATTGCAGCGCTCAGTATTATGCGCCTTCTCGATCCGACAATCGCAGTTCTCGACAGTATGGCCATCGGCCTGGGAGACACTAGGCTTTCGCTCTTCATGGTGCTGAAGGGCGCAGCGTTGCTTGCCTTGCTACTATGGAGTGCCGCGCTGGTATCCAAATTTGTCCAGTCGAGGCTGACGCGATCGACGAGCATGACCGCCTCGGTAAAGACGCTCATCGGCCAGACAGTCAGAATTGGCTCGTACTTCTTCGCAGTCATGTTTGCGATGAACGTTATCGGGGTCGATTTGACTGCCTTTGCAGTCTTTTCCGGCGCTATCGGCATCGGAATCGGCTTTGGTCTTCAGGCTATTTTCAGCAACCTCGTTGCGGGAATAATCATGTTGATCGAGCAGAGCGTGAAGGTTGGAGACTTCGTAGAGCTTGAATCTGGGCTGATGGGAGAGGTGAAAGAGATCAATATTCGCGCGACACTCGTCAGAACGGGCATGAACGTGGATATTCTCGTTCCCAATTCAGAGTTCATCAACAACCGCGTGACAAACTGGACCCTGCGCGATGCATTCGTTCGTACAAGAATTCCCTTTGGCGTTGCATATGGGACGGACAAGGAACTGGTCAAAAAGGCCGCGCTAGAGGCCGCCGGGAACGTGCCTCATATGCTTACCGGTCCAGACGCATCCCCACCGCAGGTCTGGCTTGTCGGATTCGGGGAAAGCAGCCTAGATTTTGAACTCGTTCTAATGCTCAATCCGGATGCCGCAAAACGCCCCGGCGCGGTAAAGGCGGACTACAACTGGGCCCTTGAAACTGCTCTCTCCAAATATGGAATTGAAATTCCGTTTCCCCAACGCGATTTGCACATGCGGTCTGGAAACTTGCCTATCAATCTGACGTCAGACAAAGAAATTGATACACCTGCAAACATTAGATGAGTTCTAAGCATGCGTAGTACCAAAGTTATACATACCGTTTCGTGCCACGCCGAAGGCGAAGTTGGCGATGTAATTGTTGGTGGGGTTGCCCCTCCGCCAGGCGAGACGTTGTGGGAACAACGCAAATGGATCGCCGAGGATGATACCTTGCGGAACTTTATGCTGAACGAACCACGCGGCGGGGTATTTCGGCATGTTAACCTTTTGGTGCCCCCAAAACACCCAGACGCGCAAGCCGCATGGATCATAATGGAGCCAGAGGACACGCCACCGATGTCGGGGTCAAACTCTATCTGCGTGGCCACCGTCTTGCTGGATACAGGGATTATCCCAATGCAAGAACCAGTCACGGAAATGGTGCTTGAAGCTCCCGGAGGTTTGGTGCGGGTGCGTGCACATTGTGCAAATGGCAAAGCCGAACGCATAGAGGTTGAAAATTTACCTTCCTTCGGGGGGCTTATGGATGTGCCCCTGGAAATCGAAGGCATCGGTACAATCACAGTTGATACCGCTTTTGGCGGCGACAGTTTCGTTGTGGTTAATCCGGCATCTCTCGGGTTGGCGCTGGAGGCAGGGGAGGCGCAAAACCTTGCCGAACTCGGTGTGAAAATCACCAATGCCGCGAATGAGCAGCTGGAATTTAGCCATCCGTTACAACCCGATTGGCGGCACCATTCTTTTTGTCTGTTTGCCGGTGCACTGGAGCGCGGCCAAGAGGGACTTCGCGCCAAATCAGTCGTGTCCATTCAGCCTGGAAAGCTGGATCGCTCGCCAACAGGAACAGCCGTGTCAGCGCGAATGGCCTTGCTACACGCAAAGGGAGACATGCTTGTTGGGGACCGCATAACATGCGTCTCGATCCTTGGATCCGAATTTCACGGCGAAATTCTGGCTGAAACAAAGGTTGGGGAAATATCCGCAATCCGGCCGCAGATTAGCGGGCGAGGTTGGGTGACTGGGACGCACCAACACATGTTAGACCCAAGCGATCCGTGGCCCGAAGGGTACCGCATTGCCGACACCTGGCCGAAGTACAAATGAAACCGTTCTGCGGGAACAATTGCTCGCCTTATGGGGCAGGGGAGCTAACGGCAAGGAAAGGTGCGGCGCGGCGGGTCTCCGGGTATGACCCACGCCCTTTCCCGAAGTTGGAAACCACCGGCTGCAAGACAACGCATGGAAGACCGGATAGGGCGAAAGCCCCAGCTTTTGGGTCCGCGACCAACCGTTAAACGCCGAAGGTTTCTTGTCTCTGGGCGAAACCCAGATCTCCGCCGAAAGATGGAGGACGCAAGACCATACCAAGCTCCCCACAGCGATCCTTCAGATCGACTGCCTGGCACTGGAACCCACAGGGCTGAGGGGGATCATCCACCGACCCCAGAAACCATCGTCCCGGTGGAACCCAAGCAGATTGTGCACTAGCATTCCAATTGGACCACCCAGGTCGGGATGATCATGTTTTCGAAGGAACTCTTATGCCTAACAAGGAATACACGCTCACAATGGCCAGATACAATTTCTGGCAAAACGAAAGCCTCCTTGCGGCTGCTGATAACCTTTCCAATTCTGAGCGCGTGAAAGACCGTGGGGCGTTCTTTGGCTCAATTCAGAGAACTTTTTCTCATATTTTATGGGGCGACATGATTTGGATGAGCAGGTTCGCAGGAACGCCTGCCCCAGAGGGCGGAATTCATGATTCTGCCGACATGGTCACGAGCTGGGAACAATTTTGTATTGAAAGAAAAGCTTTTGATAAGCGAATATTGCAGTGGGCGCATGAGGTGACACCTGATTGGTTTGAAGGGGACTTAAGCTGGTTCTCGGGAGTGCTGGGTCGGGATTTGTCTAAGGCCAAAAGCATACTTGTGATTCAACTGTTTAACCACCAAACGCATCATCGTGGACAGGTTCATGCAATGCTGACCTCCGCTGGTGCGCAGCCAGAAGATACCGACGTGCCGTTCATGCCAGAGCGTTTCTTGAAGATGTAGCCTGACCTTCGACTTCGATACGTCATTGGATGGAATTGTGCGTCCGCCAGCGACGGCTCTGTTGGTGATGGACCGGCCGGTCTCAGCGAATGCCTGTGTCTGTGATCGGAGGCGCGAGCACGCCGCGGTCTTCGCACAGACTGGTGCGGTGCTCCAAGTTCCCTAGACACCTGCTTTTTTGCTTTGCGTGGCCTCGCGCCTTCTTCAATTGCCGACACTCGCAGCAGCTGTCGCGTCTCATTTGGCGTCATCCCAAAACTGAAGTTCCCAACATATATCCTCTTTGCCTTGGTTCCAAAGCCCTACCAAGAAAAGCGCCTAGAGACCTAATGTGTCGGGTTGCACGACCCGTGTCCTGCCGCCACGCAACCTTCTTGCCTGTGGTCTCGTGGATGCATATGGATAGGTGTGTTGGGGATATTGAGGGAACGGTATGGACCACGCACAATGCATTGAAGAGCTGGTCGATAAAGCAGCGATTGCCGATGTAATCCACGCCTATTGCTACCACTTCGACCGGGCAGAAGCGGATGACGTTTTGGCTCTTTTTACCGATGACGCTGTCGTGGATTACGGCCCGGACGTGCCGACGATGAACGGCGTGGAGGAAATAGGCCCGATGATTGAGCGCGGGCTGAAAAGTTTCTTCGCGGCAACAAGCCACCACATTTCAAATGTAACAATCCAATTTGAAGGACCGGATGCGGCGAGAAGCGTTTCGTATCTTTATGCTTGGCATCGCTATCATGACGGAAGGCCGAACAGTGAATTATGGGGGCAGTATCACCATGCCTTCAGCCGCACCCCTGAGGGCTGGAAAATTTCGCGTCTGTTTTTGTGTGCTGCGGGATCGAACAGCTTTCATCGTGAAACGATGCACCCGATCGGTCGTCGCAACTGAGCTTGAGCGGGTTCATCCTTGACGCCTACAGCCCGTTTGCCTTGCCCAGCCTTTAAAACGGGCTCGAGGAGGCGCGCCGACAGACTATGTCTACAACTTCATACAGGTCGATCAAATGGCCAACCTCAAGGTGGATTTTGATCGGACACATAGGAGAGACGGCGCGGGGATGCGAGGTGCTTTCCCACTTTAAAAGTGATATTTGCGCCTTTGCCGGTGCTGCGGAAGACCTCCAAAAAAATCCGGAATTAGGAAGCTTTGGACTGGTCGATCAACTCATACGACCGCGTCCAAATTAGATTTAAAGACTCCTATTGGAACTTGGGATGTATCAACCGAGGACCGTGGCTGTGGCCCGTGCCAGCGCATCAACAACCTGATCTACTTCGTCACGCGTTATACAGAGGGGCGGCGCGAAACCAATTATGTTGCCCTCGGGCATCGCGCGAGCAATGACTCCAAGACGTGTCATCTCATTGGAGATCTTTGGTGCGACTGTCATGGGCGGATACCAGATGCGCTCGGCGGGATTTTCCATGAACTCAACCGCTGCGAGGAGCCCAATGCCGCGGACCTCTGCCACATTCGGATGATCACCCAAAACCTCGCTCAGACGCTCGAGGAGATACGGCCCTGTTTCACGGGCGTTGTCGACCAACCCGGTCCGGTCCACGAGTTCCAGTGTCGCAATTCCGGCAGCGGCTCCAATCGGATGAGCTGAATAGGTCCAGCCGTGACCCAGAGGACCGAAGTCGTCCGCCCCCTGCATCAGAACGTCAAAGACGCGGGAGGAGATGATCGAGCCCGAAAGCGGGGCATATGCGGAGGTCAGACCTTTTGCGATGGTCATGAAATCGGGTTTGAGGTCATAGAGGTCGGAACCAAACATATGTCCGGTCCGGCCGAACCCTGTGACCACTTCATCGACGATAAAAAGGATGTCGTTTTGCGCGAGGACCTCTTGCATGCGAGCCCAATATCCCGCTGGCGGAGGCACGATGCCCCCGGTTCCGAGCACAGGTTCTCCGATGAACGCCGCAATGGTGTCAGCGCCTTCGTGCGCGATCATGTCCTCAAGCGCGCCAATCAGATAATCGGTGAACTCGGCTTCGGT